>JAFPDB010000067.1 GCA_017390085.1 Bacteroidales bacterium
CGTTGCGCCGATGGGGTGGTGGGGGAGGGTGTTGTGGGCTGTTGTTGGGGTTGCGGCAGCGCGGGTTGTTCCGTGGCCGCTTGTTGGGCATTTTTGCGGATCAGGGCCTCAAGTTGCGCTAAGACTTTTTTTTTTCGTCGCCGAGCATGCACGCGTGCAAGAGCGCGAACTCCACGTGCTGACGTTTGTCGCGTGCGGTCCTGTAGGTCAGTTCGCATTGCGAAAGCGACTCTATGAGCGCGATGATGGCTTGCGGGCCGATGGCCTGCGACTGTTCAGTGTATCGTGCGGCGGTCTGTCCGCTCACGTCGAGCAACGAGGCCGTCTCGGGCTTCTCGGCCACGAGGAGGTTGCGCAGGTGGTGCGTCAGCCCGGCGAGGAAGTTCGATGCGTCGAACCCGCGGCGCAGAACGTCGTCGAGGATGAGCAGCGATTTGAGGTAGTCGTGGTCTTTTATGGCGTCGGTGGCCTCAAAGAATGTCTCGTAGTCGAGGATGTTGAGGTTGTCGACCACCTTCTTGTAGGTCACCTCTTTTCCCGAGAACGCCACGATTTGGTCGAATATGGAGAGCGCGTCGCGCATTGCGCCGTCGGCTTTCTGTCCGATGACTGTCAGGGCCTCTTCTTCTGCCGTGATGCCTTCTTGCGACGCCACGTATTTGAGGTACTCTACGACGTCGGCCACCGTAATGCGGTGGAAGTCGAAGACTTGGCAGCGGGAGATGATGGTGGGCAGGATCTTATGCTTCTCGGTTGTCGCCAAGATGAAGATGGCGTGCGCAGGCGGCTCCTCGAGCGTCTTGAGGAAGGCGTTGAAGGCCGCTTGTGAGAGCATGTGGACCTCGTCGATGATGTAGACGGAATAGGTGCCCACCTGTGGTGGGACCCTGACGCTGTCGATGAGGGAGCGGATGTCGTCGACCGAGTTGTTCGACGCGGCGTCGAGCTCGTGGATGTTGAAAGACCTGTTCTCGTTGAATGCGCGGCACGATTCGCACTCGTTGCATGGCTCGATGTCGGCCGAGAGGTTGGAGCAGTTGATGGTCTTGGCGAAGATTCGCGAGCAGGTGGTCTTGCCTACGCCACGCGGACCGCAAAAGAGGTAGGAGTGGGCTATGCGCTTCTCCCTCACGGCGTTTTTGAGCGTCTGCGTGATGCTGCCTTGCCCGACTACCGACTGGAAATTCGCTGGGCGGTACTTCCGCGCGGAGACAATGTATTCCATACTCTATTTTTGCTCTTGAATCACGCAAATATACAAATAAAGTGGCTCGTCGCTACGAACCTGATAGTGCCGTTTGGAGTTGGAGGTGTCAAGATTCCGATAAAAACGGCGTTTTAGCTTATAAATCGGAATTATCTGATTAAATTTGCCTTGCATACAGCCTAAGAAGGTCCAAAATATAGCATACGATTGCCAATTTCTCGGGCGGTGGCTCATAAAACAATTAGAAATTACAGCATGGCAGACGAAAACAACATACAGCTTGACGAGGAGCTTGAAGCAGAACCGAGGTCGTACAAACAATATGACGGGGCTGCGCGCCTCGACGCTCTCGACAAGAAGATTCTGAAGCTCATAATGGGCAACGCCCGCATCGCCTTCCTCGAAGTGGCGCGAATGTGCGGCGTGTCCGGCGCGGCAATCCACCAAAGGGTCCAGAGGCTCATAAACATAGGCGTAATCAAGGGTTCGGAGTTCGTCTTGTCGCCGACCAAAATAGGCTACCAGACGTGCGCGTTCATCGGCGTCTTCCTCAAAGAGGCGGGCAGCTTCAATCAGGTTGTGGCCGCAATGGAGAAAATCCCAGAGATTGTGGAGTGCCACTACACTACCGGCCGTTACGCCATCTTCATAAAAATCTACGCCCGCAGCAATGAGCACATGAAACATGTCCTGAGCGATTGCATCCAACAGATTCCGGGCATAGCGTCGACCGAGACCATCATATCTCTCGAGGAGACGTTCAAGCGCCAGATAGTCTTGGAATAAGCTCGTCGCGCATAAGGACAATATAAGAGGGTCATCGCACTACTTTTTTAGTAGGCTGATGGCCCTTTTCTTTTCACCAGGCTGTGCTTTTGGTACGCAACTTGCATAGATTATGGAAAATGGCTGACCCTCAGCATTAGGTGGATGCCATCCGAACTGAATTGTAATACTATTAAAACTATAAGGGTATGAAAGCCATAAATTCAACGATATTAGCCTCGGGAGTCGCGGCTGCCCTGACTGGTTGCTCTGGTTTAAGGCTCTCCGATGCCAACGCCCTTGCAGACGACGTGTACTACGACGGCTCGTCCGCCGCAAAGGCCTCCACGGCCGCGCCAGTCAGCACGACGGTCTCCCCCACCGAGGCCGAAGCGTACGAGAAGCGCGTCGCGACCTACCCCGGCAGCGGACGTCAGGATACCGACAACCGCGATTTTTCGAGCATCCAGCAATACTACGCCAACGCCAACTCCACAAACGGTGCGGCCGCCGACACGTTCTACGTCCCCTCGACGGTCAAGGTCACTGAGGTGAGCGCGGAATACCCCGACAACGGCTACTGGGTGGGAGGCTTCAACGGAACGGAGGCCGACCAAAGCTACGCTGAGCGCATCGTCAAGTTCCATAGGCCCCTGGTCACGGTGAACTACTATTCCCCGTTCTTCGAATCCGCGCGCTACTCTGGCGATTGGAACATCTACATCAACGGATATGGTGCCACCTATCTGGTCCCGACATGGTCAAACCCTTGGTATAGCGACTATTACTATGGCGGCCTCGCCTACGACTGGCGGTGGAGCCGTCCAGGCTGGTACCTCAACTGGGGTTGGGGCGGCTGGGGCTTCGGCTGGGCTGGCCACTGGGGGTATTACGACCTGGCCTGGGGCGGCTGGGGATGGCCATACTACCACCATCATCACCACTTCGCCCATTGCCACGGCCATTGGGGTCATCCTGTCCACCATCGCCCCGCGCCGGACCACCACTTCGACAGGAATCGCCCCGTCCACGCCTCCCGAGCCTCCACCGTTCCGCAGTCGTATAGCGGTCAGGTCCGCCAGCGCGAAATGACAACCAATCCTAACGCCGAGAGGGCGGCCCAACGCTACCGTCAACAAATTGGCACCTCGTCGAGAGTCTCCCGCTCTTACACTCGCACGGTCGAGGGACGTCCGACTAACTCTTCGTCGCGCACGTCGTCCTCTTATGGCGCAAACAGCCGCAGGTCGGATGCCGCAAGTTCTTCCGCCTCCCTTGGTGAGCACAGGCCATCGGGCGCTTACCAGTCCAACAGTCGCAGAAGCACTTCGGCTGTCGAGGGCGGCACATCCCGCTCGTCATATACGCCCGTCAACAGGTCTTCGGCGCGAGTCTCGCGTTCCGGCAATAGCGGCGGCTCAAGCCGCGGGGCGGTAGTTTACAGCCCCAATGCCCGCCGCTCGTCGAGCTCCTCGTCCTCCACCTACGCGCCAAGCTCTCGCCAGGGCTCGTCGTCTGCCAATGTCCGTCGCTCGAGCGGCGTGCGCCAGTCCTCGGCTCCGTCGACAAGCACGAGAGTCTCGCGCTCCTCGGGAGCCAGCCGCAGTTCCAGCTCGTTCTCAGGCGGTTCGCGTTCTTCTGGCGGAAGCGTCCGTAGCTCTTCGGGTGGCGGAGGCTCCAGAGGCGGTCGCGCAAGATAAAAAAGGCTACATCTAACTAAAAGGACAACAATATGAAAATCAGTCATGTAGCCACGCTCACGGCGTGCGTGGCTTCATTCACCACCGTCTGGGCGCAAGACTATACCGACGCCTTGCGCTTCAATTCCAACGAAGTTCTCGGCACGGCTCGCTCGCAAGCCATGGCAGGCGCCTTCGGCGCAGTGGGCGCGGACCTAACGTCGATGTCAATCAACCCCGCGGGCATGGCAGTATACAGGGCGACAGAACTTGGCTTTACGCTTGGCGTAAACGTCGTGAAGGACGAGTCGGAGTTCTTTCAGAAGAAATCGAATACTGACCGCGTTAAGGTGGCGCTTAACCAGCTAGGCGCAGGTTTCAGCTTCGGGAGGATGAGAGAGGCGGGCGGCGGCGCCGTGGCTCACAACATATTCATAGGCTATAACCGCCTTGCGGATTTCAACAACAAGCAATCCTACGAGGACGCTTTCTCAAAAAACTCGCTGCTCGACTACTTCTGCATGGACGAGCAAAAACTGGGCTCTTTGACCGGCGGCCTGGCCTACGACGCCTACCTTACCAACGACACCACGATACGTGGCACGGCCGACAAGTTCACCTATAACGTATGGGAGGAGTTCGTAGGCGACGGGGTCAACCCATTTTTCCGTGAGGATGAGGCGGGCGACGGGCTCGTCCACATCAGGAAGAGGATAACCGAAGACGGCTCCAAGGGCGACATACCCATCGGTTACGCCGTCAACATATCCAACAAATTCTACATTGGCGGCTCAATCAACATCCGCACCATCTCATATGAGCGGAATACAATCCACAGCGAGACGTTCGATGGCTACACCGTCAACGCTGGCGACCCGACGGAGTTCTCTTATCTCAACCACCTCGACCAGGACGCCGCCGGCGTTGGTTTCAACCTTGGCGTAATTTATAGGCCAATCCCCGCGCTCCGTGTGGGCTTCGCGCTCCACTCGCCCACGTTTTACAGCGTCAGCGAGAAGTTCTGGGCTTCGGTCACAAATCCTGCGCTCCGCTGGCCGACTGTCAACTCCGACGAGTATGAATATGACTACAAATACCGCTCGCCGAGCAGGTTCGTTGCCAGTGTGGCTGCAGTCTTTGAACGAATTGGCATGGTGTCGTTCGACTACGAGCGCACAAACAACCAGAACAGCAAATTCTCCGTCGACAACGATGATGATTACGACTACGTGACCTACAACGTCTACGACGACATGAACAGCATGATGAAGGATGAGGTCTTCGAGGCTTCCAACACCATACGCGTCGGCGCAGAGCTGAGCCTCTTGAAACCTCTCTACGTTCGCGCCGGCTACCGTCAGACCTCCAATTCCGTCAAGAAGCCGTTCTACGTCAACAAGGCTGAGAACTACGCCTATTCGGGCGGCCTCGGTTTCCGCAGCAATAACTTTTTTATCGACTTGACTTACGTGTGCGCCGTCAAGAAGAACGACCATTGGGTGTTGCCCGATTCCGCTGAGCCCTACACTTATGAGACGAATAGTCCCGCATGGCTGACGCAAACGGCGCATAGCGGAGTGCTGACGATGGGCTTCAGGTTCTGAAATAGGCTTTTTGATTAATTGTTATTTTTCATAGTTACGGGCTGAACCAAGGACAGAGGTTCAGCCCGTTAGTTTTTTTGGAGCGTATGAGCGCCGTTCGAAAAGCGTTTTAATGTGGGCTAAACCCGTTTTAAACGGCAAGGTTGGTCAACTCGCATGTGCGCAGAGTTTTGCGCGAAATGGGAGAGCCGCCCTGAAGCAAACGTTCAGGGCGGCTCTCAACTATTTGGTTACCTTGATGGTAGGGGCTTAGTGGTAAAGCTCGATCTTCTTGAGGAGGTTCTCTACGGTCACGATCTCGAGGAACGAGGTTCCGCTGCCGAAGCTGCCGCCGATGTAGGCGACGAGGTCGTTCTGCTCGAGTTCGCCCTCGGCGAGAATCTTGTCGAGAGTGCGACGGAGGGTCTCGCCCTTGCTCTTTCCTTCCTCAACAATC
>JAFPDB010000068.1 GCA_017390085.1 Bacteroidales bacterium
GGCGTGTGGGGCGAGATTGCCAATTGGTAGAAACGTATGGGCAGGATGAGGATTTTGGCCAGGAGCCCGCCTGCGGGCGAAGTCGAATGTTGTTTTGGAGTCTCTTCTGCCGGTTGGCTCATTGCGCGGGTGCTGTTATGGCTGAGGCCAGACGGGCCGCGGCTTTCGCCACCGACCTCTCGACGTCTGCCGTCTTGGGCAGCCCGTCGCCGCAGAAAATGAAAGCCACGTGGAGTCCTCGGAACTTGTCGCTCGCCCCGACTGCTTGCTCCACGGCGTGCTTGGCTTTGCGCCAGGCCTCGCGGGTTTGGCGCTTGACCCTGTTGCGTTTCACTGCCCTTTTGAAACGCTTCTTGCCGACGCTCACGAGCATCCGTACTGCCGCCTCGCCCTCGCGGAGCTCGGGGAGCGGGAGGTAGACTACCCGGAAAGGGTATTTCGAGAAAGCCTCGCCTTTCTCGAAAAGCAGCCCGATGGCCTTCTCGCCACAGAGCTTTTGCGCTTTCGGGAAATGGAGGTCAACGCGTTCGTCGGAAGTAGGCATCGGAGTTCATGTTATTATCCGCGAAGTTAATCAGAATCTGTTTGCCTTTTCTTCTATTTGTTTTAATGGCACGCTGTTTGCAAAACTCTTCACAAGGAGGCGCGGCTTCCGTTTGTAGTGTTTAACTTTCTATCATTTAGCTTATATTTGCAATCGGGTAGTAAAAGAGAGAACAATGCCTACGGAATCTGAACCCGATGCGGCAAGGCGTATGCCACTCGTGCCGGAGCCGACGCTCAGCCGTTTGCCTATTTACCTCACTTATCTAAAGTTGGCGAGGAAAGACGGAAAGAAATACGTCTCGTCGACAATGATGGCAAAGGAGATGGGCGTGGATCCTACGCAGGTGACTAAAGACCTGAGCCACACCAACATAGTGGGCAAGACCCGCGTGGGCTACGAAGTCGATTCCCTAATAGGCGAGCTGGAGGGTTTTCTTCGTTTCAACACCATGGACTACGGCTACCTCTTTGGGGCGGGCAGCCTCGGGACGGCGCTGCTGCTCGACCACGGGCTGGCGCAGTTCGGCTTCAGCATAAGGGCCGCGTTTGACGTCAACCCCGACAAGATCGGGCTCAACATTGGCGGCACGACAATCTACCATCTTGATGATTTCCAAAAAGTTAAACGACCCGATGTCAGAATCGGGATACTCACTGTTCCTGTGGACCAGGCGCAGAGGGTCGCAGACGTCATGATTGCCGGGGGGCTGATGGCGATATGGAACTTCACCTCGGTGAGAATCAGGGTGCCGGAGGGGGTGGTTGTCCAGAATACTTCGCTATACGCCCATCTCGCGGTGATTTTCAACCGTCTGCAAGCGTCGAGCACAAAATAAATTCCAGTTCTAACCATTAAAACATTTTGTGTATGAAATTCTTAATCAGGGTCATAATCATTGTCGTGACATTCTTCCTGTCGCTGTTCCCCACAATGGCGCAAACGTTCACCACTACCACAACCACCACCACGAGCACCGTCAACGGCAAGGACACGACTGTCGTGACCCAAACCGTCGTCACGACGACAAACGACCCTTTGCTGGCCTTCGGCAAAGCCGTCCAATCCGTGATACCCGACTCGGCGGCGATGGCCCAAATAATGAAGCAAGTCGTGGTGATTGGTGACACAGTGGCCCAGAACGTCAAGCGCGCCACGGTAAAGGGCGCCCAGCAGGCCAAGACGGCTCTCGAGAACGCCAAGCTAACGCAAGCTGAAGCCGACAGCATCAGGTCCATGCTGAGCGCCGCGGCCGAAAAGATTGACGACTGGCTGAAGTCGGTCACAGAACAGCAGAAATAACACTTAACAAGATAAAAGACGTGAAGACTATAACCATCGTTACGACGGCAGCCCTCATGATGATCTCCGTCGAGGCATTTTCGCAGACGACGCAAACCAAGAGCGCAGGCACCAAACTGGAGCAACTGGAGCAGCGAATCGAGACCGCCAAGGCGCGTCTGGCCGAGGCCGACAAAATCGTAGCCCAAGGCGACTCGATGATTGCGAACGCCGAGGCGGCAATGGAGAAAGCCAAAGAGGCGAAAGAAAAAGCCCTGAGCGAATGCAAAGCGAAGCGCAAAGAGCTGAAAGAATACCTTAAGTCGGACGACGCCCAGGTCCGCAAAGAGGCCGAGGCCTCGCTCAAAAAGATTGAGTCCGAGGAGCAGAAGGCCGCCAAAGATTGCGAAAAGGCCCTGCAAAACGCGCAGAAAGACCTTCACAAGGGCAAGACGACCATGGCGAAAGGCAAAGCCAAGAAACGCCCGGCCGACAACGCCTTGAAAGAAGCGCAGGCCAAGTATGACGAAGAGGCGAAAAAAGAGCAAGAGAAAAAATAGCGTGATGGAAAACAGCCGGAATGGCTCGGCCCTGTTCATAAGCGGCGTGGATACCGACAGCGGCAAGACCTACGTCACGTCGCGCCTGGCCGCCCAGATGCTTGTCGAGGGCTATGACGTCATAACCCAGAAACCAG
This sequence comes from Bacteroidales bacterium, assembly GCA_017390085.1. Classification (GTDB taxonomy): domain Bacteria; phylum Bacteroidota; class Bacteroidia; order Bacteroidales; family Marinilabiliaceae; genus W3P20-009. The sequence continues at coordinate 2,523 of JAFPDB010000068.1, forward strand.
TCCAGACGGGATGCGAGGACATGGCGGAGGATCTTGTGGAGCACCGCAGGGTGATGGGTTGCGGGCTACTGCCCGAGGATCGCGACAGGCTGACGTGCACCTACCTCTTCCGCAAGCCAGCGTCGCCCGCCTTGGCGGCGAGCCTTGAAGGCGCGCGCATCGACCCCGAGGCCATAGCCCGCGACACGCGCGAGCTGTGCCGCCGCCATGATGTCGTCCTTGTCGAGGGGGCGGGCGGGCTGATGGTCCCGCTCTCCGACGACCTGCTGACAATCGACTATGCGGCGGGTCAGAAGCTGCCCATGCTTCTTGTGGCGACATCGAAATTGGGCGGGATAAACCACGCCCTGCTCAGCATCGAGGCCTGCAAGGCTCACGGTGTCGACTTGCGTGTTGTCGTCTTCAACCGCATGCCGGCCGACGAAAAGATCATGGCCGACGACTCGCTGGCCGCCATACGCGCCTTTGCGGCCAAGCTGTTTCCCGAAGCCAAAGTTGTGGACTTCACTTGCCAAGAGAGCCTCTCGGGGCTCGGAAAGCTATTGACCAAACAAGAATAAGCATCCCGACAATTATTTCATGAAACCAGCCCTGTTCCTGCTCATCGTGGCGTTGTATCTGGTAGCCAGCGGATACATCGCAGCGAGGGTTTGCCGTGTTTTCAAGTATAGGCCAAAGAGTTGGCGAATTGCCGTATGGGTGGCAGTCTTGCTGCTCGACGCCAGTTTCTTCCTGCTGCGCGGCCTAAGTTCCGACTGGGTGATGCTCAACAGGGTGGTCTATTTTGTCTCGACAACGTGGATGCCCGTCGTCTTGTACGGTTCGCTTATGCTTTGCGTGATGGACATCGCGCGCAACCTGCTCGTCTGGACGCGGGGCGAAGACCCGTACCACACTCCATGGTCCGTAAAGTGCGCGTCGGCTCTCTCGGCAATATTGCTCGCGTGGGGATACATCGTGGCCATAACGCCCGAAGAGACCCGCTACACTGTATACACCGACAAGCTGGAAGCAGGCCGCGAGCTGACCGTGGCCTTGGTCTCGGACCTTCATAGCGGCTACTCCATAACGAGGTCCGACATCAGCAAGCTCGCCAAACTCGTCAACGACGGCAACGCCGACATGACAATCATCTGCGGCGACCTTGTCGACGGCGACCTGGCTCCAGTCTTGAAAGAGGACATACTCGCGCCGCTCGCAAAAATAAACTCGCCGCTCGGCGTCTTTGCCGTGCTGGGAAACCACGACTATTTCGACGACCCCGACGCGGCGTCGCGCTACATTGGCGGGCTGAAGGACGTGACGTTGCTGCGCGACTCGGTGGCCGTGGCGGGACCTTTCAGGATCATAGGCCGTGAGGACGTCATTGGGGCGCGCCTCGCGGGAGTCGAGAGGCGGGATATAGCGGATTTCGGGCGCGTGGACTCGCTCTTTACCATCGTGGCGGACCATCAGCCGTCGGGAATCAAAGACGCTGTTGACGCCGGTGCCGACCTGAGCGTGAGCGGGCATACGCATGGCGGCCAGTTGTGGCCGATTAACATAATCACGAAGAGAGTTTTCGACTTCGACTACGGGTGCGCTTGCTACGGCTCGACGACGGCAATCGTCACGTCGGGCTTCGGTACCTGGGGGCCTCGAGTAAGGCTGGGGTCGAACGCCGAGGTGGTCTTTATCGACATTAAAGGGACGTGCCGGAAATAATGGAGGGGCAGTACTCATCGAAACTTCTTGACGACGCCGTAGGTCAGTTTGCCAAGCTGCCCGGGATAGGGCGAAAGACGGCATTGCGCCTCGTGCTGCACCTCTTGCGCGAGCAGAAAGAGGAGGTCTCGCTCTTCACGGAAGCCATACGCGCCGTCAGGAACGACATACACTACTGTTCCGTTTGCCACAACATCTCCGACACCGACACTTGCGACATTTGCACCAACCCGCAACGCGACCACTCCACGGTGTGCGTGGTGGAGAACGTCCGCGACGTGATGGCCGTCGAGGCCACGCGCCAATACGCCGGCGTCTATCACGTGCTTGGCGGAGTAATCTCGCCCATGGACGGCATTGGGCCGGACGACCTCAACATAGAGTCGCTCGAGGAGAGGGCGGCGGCCGGCAAGGTTGGCGAGGTGATACTGGCGCTGAGCGCGACCATGGAGGGCGACACAACCAACTTCTACATTTACAAACGTCTCGCCCCCTACGGTGTGAAGCTCACGACGATAGCGCGCGGAATTGCCGTCGGCGACGAGCTGGAGTACGCCGACGAGGTGACGCTCGGGCGTTCGCTCGTCAACAGAGTGCCCTTTGAGCAGACGATTTGAGACATCGACATATCCTTTTGAAGAATTAGCCTTTCACTTAACACCCAAAAACAACGAAAAAATGGAAGATCTTTTGCGAGAATTGCGCCACTATTACGTTCGCGCGTTCCTTCCGACGATAGTATTTTTCATCGCGTGCTTCGTAGCGACGCGCCTGACGGGCGGGCAGCCCAAGCTCGACATCGGCACCTCGTCGTACATCATGGTGGCGTTGCTCGGGGCCACGTTCATCGCCTTCATCGTCACGTGGTTCATCTTGCGCAACGCCAAGGCTAAAGCGGCGGAGTCGAAGGGCGACTATGCGCCATTCGCCAAAGCTTTCAAGGCCAGGATATTGTGCATGTGCGTCATATCGGCATTGAGCAGCATTTGCTACATTTTCACCGTCGACAGCAACTCGGTCTACCTGGTTGTCATAACGATGCTGCTCGTCTTGCTCTACTACCCGTCGGAATCGTTCATCGGGCGGCAGATAGGCTCTCCCGAGGGGGATAAGCAATAGGGGGGGCGGAAAAATGGCGCAGAGTGTCGAGAACCGCAAGATTGCCGTGGACTTCGACGGGACGATTGTCGAAGACCGATATCCCGAAATCGGGCGCGAGCGTCCGTTCGCCCTCCAGACCCTCCGCGAACTTCAGAAACGTGGCTTTACGCTCGTGCTCTGGACCTGCCGGACGGGCAAGCAGCTGGAGGAGGCCGTGGAGTTCTGCCGGAAAGGCGGCGTGACGTTCTATGGCGTGAACGAGTGCTTTGAGGGCGAGCTGTACACGGGGGCCTCGGTCCCGCGCAAGATAGACGCGGACATATATATCGACGACCGGAACTTTGGCGGCTTGCCGTCGTGGGGTGTAATATTCCAGAACCTGACGGGGCAGGACGGCGACGGGCTCATGCCCAAGGGCAAGAAAGAGGGCTTTCGCCGTAAGGTAGCCAGGTTTCTTCTTGGCGGAGAAGATTAACACACTTCCGAAAGTGGACATATCCGTAATAATCGTAAGCTACAATGGCGCCGACGCCCTGATGCTGACCCTGGCCTCGGTAAGGCGCGCTGTGGAGTGGGGGCGCTTGACGGCCGAGGTCATCGTGGTGGACAACAACTCCTGCGACACGACGCCCGACAGGGTGAGGGAGCAAGCCCCGTGGGTGAAGTTCATCGAGATGGGCTATAACGCCGGTTTCTCAAAAGCAAATAACGCGGGACTGCGCGAGGCAAAGGGCGACGTCTTGATGCTCTTGAACCCCGACACCGTCGTATGCCGCGACACGCTGTCGAAGATAGTCGCCCATTTCCGCCAAAATCCGCAATCGGGAGCCGTTGGCGTGAGGATGGTTGACGGCAAGGGGCGATTCTTGGGAGAATCGAAACGTGGCTACACGACAATCATGACCTCGCTGTTCAAGTTCAGCGGGCTTTGGCACATGGCACCCAAGTCGCGAATCCTTAACGCCTACTACATCGGCAACGTGCCGGAGACTGGCGTATGCCACGCCCAGATACTATCTGGCGCGTGTATGGTGTTCTCGCGTGACCTATATGAGAGAGTTGGTGGCCTCGACGAGAGCTATTTCATGTATTGCGAGGACAATGACTATTCGTGGCGAATGGAGATGGCGTCGGGCGGCAACGTCTTCAGGGGCGACATACCAATTATCCATTTCAAAGGTCAGAGCACCCCTCGGCAGCGCAAGTACGTCGAGAGGTTCTACGAGTCGATGTTGATTTTCGCCCGGAAATATGAATTCCCCAAACACACGAAGATCGTCAACATGATGACTGCCGTAGGCATAAAAGCCATCTCGTGGATGGCGATGTTGAAGATCGCGGTGTTGAACGTCGTAGACCGCAGAAGCGACTTCAGCTACCCGCGTCGGGTGGTATTGGTGAGCGACCGCGCACTCGGCAGCATTGTAGAGGGCATTGAGCGTCATGGCGCCAAGGTAGATGTGGTGAAATATGGCGAACTGCGCGACGACGTCGGGGGCGAGGCGGTGGTCTTCGACATAGGCGGCGACGTGGAATTGGCGATAGAGTTCATGAGGCGGAACGAGGGCAAACGTATCTTCGGGTTTGCCAACGATGACGCGGGCGACTCGCTTGTCTACTGCGGCAACAGGCTTCACAACTTGTCGCCGCCAGTGGGGTAGGGATGGGTCACTAATCAAAATCGAAACCAGACAATGGAAGCTAAGCTAATCTCACTAATAGCGGCCGTGCTATGGTCCGCTGCCGCCATTGGGCAGCCCAACCGGTTGGCCACCCCTGCCGCGTCGAAGGCCTTTGCCGACGTGTTCGCCATTGACAATGCCGCCTTCGGTCGCGACATCCAGAAAGTGAACGACAAGGCTGTCGCGGCGTACCTCCGCGAATACATGGCCTTGATGAACTATACCTCAGCAAACAGCAAGGCCAACTACGATGCATATTTTGAGGCGTCCGACGCAGCATTTGACGCCGTGAGCGGCTCGCGCTATGAGGCAAACCTGCTCTGCCAACTGCACATACATAAGTGCATGGTCTACATCTACGACGGAAGTTTGCTTAACGGCGGAATCCAGTTTCTGAAATCGTATCAGGAGTTTAAGAAAGGCGAGCGCAAATACCCCGGCTACGAGGGGCAGCTCCCGCTGCGCGGGCTTTACAACCTGCTTTTGGCCCAAATTCCCGAAAAATGGAAGAGCCTGAAAGGGCTTCTTGGCTTTGAGGACGGCGACACGTCGATGGGGCTCAAACAGATAGACCAATACCGCCAGATTGTGGAGGGCGTTCCGGGTGTGGGCGACGAGGCCGTACTCTTCTCTTTCGCCAATATGTTTTTCAGCCATAAGCAGGAGCTTCCGGCAGGAATTCTCGAAGCGATAAAGTCCAACCAGTCGCCCGTGATCCGCTACGCGTACATCCTGAGTTGCGGGCGGACGCAGAACGGCCCCGAGGCCGTGGCTCATCTGGACTCCACGCCCGAAGTGGCGATGGAGAGGTTTCCGCTGCTTTACCATCAGAAGGGGAAATACGCGCTGCGCCAGCTGAAGGCCGACGAGACAATCAAGTGGGCGACGCGGTTCTTGAGCGTCTACAAGGGCGTGGCGAACCGTAATAACGCGTATTTGGAGATGGCGTACGCCTACATGCTAAAGGGCGACAAGGCCAGGGCCC
>JAFPDB010000069.1 GCA_017390085.1 Bacteroidales bacterium
GCTGTCGCCAACCTTCACCGCCACGTCGCCACTGTTCTTGACGAGGTAGAACTTGCCTTCGAGCGGTGCCGTCAGCGGCTCGCCGTCGCCAGTTGCCGCGGGGGTTGCCGCCGCTGTCGCGCCTGCGCTTGGGGCTGCTGGCGCGTTGGCTCCTTTCGGGCCAATCGTGACCTGATACCTCTGGCCGTCAACGTCAATCTCCATTGTTTGAGGGGCCGTTAGAGCCGCGCCCTTGTTCTTATCCGCCTTGCGCTTGGCCAGGTCGGCCTCGAAGTCGGCTTTCGCCTTGCCGCTCTTGTACGCGCGGTATTGCTGTGGGTGCATAGCCAGCTCAAAGAGCTCTTCGTCGTCCTCGCCCAGCTCCCATTTGTTCTCTTCCATCTCCTTACGGAACTCGTCGAGGGCGTCGGGATAGTTGCTTTGCGGATCCTCCTCGTGGAATTGGCGGCCTTGTTCCTTGGCCTTCTCCACGAGCTCGGGGGCCAATGTGCCGGGCAGTTTTCCGCTCTTGCCGAGCATCATGTCCCAAATGTCGTCTGCAATCATGCTCCAACGCTCTTTGCCCTTCTCCATCTGGATGACGTTCATTAGGGCCATGTTCTTAACGTACTGGCTGAATGGCGTGACGAGACATGGGTATCCCATCATGGGCCATACATACGAAACCTCGTTGAAGAGCTTTATAAGCAGTTGATCCTGAGTTAGTTTTGGCTGTCCGTGCTTCTCTTTCCACGTGTTGAGAGAGGCCAGGTTCGTCTCCAAGTCCGTCATGAGCGAACCCATCATGCCGCCCGGAAGCCCAGGGGCGATGAGCAGGGAGTTCATCAAGCGGTTGCGGCTTGGGATGTAGTAGCCGAGAAAGTCGTCCATCATCTCCTGGATGAGCGAACGGACCTCCATGTACGCCTCCATGTTAACCTCCGGAACGATGAAACCTGCGTCTTTCATCATGGCCTGTACCGCCAATACGTCGGCGTGTCCCGTTCCCCACGAGAGTGGCTCCATGCCGACGTCGATGATGTCGCAGCCGGCTTGGCACACTTCAAGGATTGAGGCCATGTTGAATCCTGGCCCCGCGTGACTGTGATACTGGATCGTGATGTCGGGGTGCTTGGCCTTGATGCCGGCCACAATCTTACCCAGCGACACTGGGCGACCGATACCGGCCATGTCTTTGATGCAAATCTCGTCCGCGCCAGCGTCTATGAGCTTGAATGCCAAGTCCGTGTAATACTCGACAGTGTGAATGGGCGAGTACGTGACGCACAGGCAGCACTGCGAAATCATGCCGCCGTCATGCGCGTAGCCAATCGACGGGATTATGTTGCGTGCGTCGTTCAGTCCGCAAAATGTTCTGGCTATGTCCGTACCCTGCTTTTTCTTGACCTTGTAGAACAGCTTGCGGACATCCGCCGGCACGGGGCTCATTCTCAATCCGTTGAGGGCGCGGTCGAGCATATGGGTCTGAATCCCGGCGGCGTGGAACGGTTTCGTCCATTCCCTGACGGCCCGGTTCGGGTTCTCTCCGTAAAGAAGGTTTACTTGCTCAAAGCCGCCGCCATTTGTCTCGACGCGGGCAAAACAGCCCATCTTTACAATATATGGGGCGACCTTTACCAACTGGTCTACGCGGGGCACATACTTGCCCGACGATTGCCACATGTCGCGAAACACGAGGCTGAATTTTATCTCTTTCGCCATTATGGTTTGCTTAAGATAATCACCTATTAAATTTTGACGCCTCTCCCGCCACTTTGGCATCGGAGGCTTATGGGGTGATTCTTGTTATGATTCTAAAGTTTCTTTATCTCAATCACTTGCGCCTGATCGCCAGTGAGCTGCGCCACCGCTTTCTCTATCGCCTTTGCGACCGACGGCGACACTGCCGTTTTGAGGTTCGACGCTTTGTTCTCAACAGGCTCGTCTTCAGGTGCGAACCTGTTCACTGCTTTTATCAGCAGCTTCCCTCCCCATATGATAATCAGAAGCACCAAAAATACGGTACTCATCCCGACCACCATCAGCTTGAGGGCTTCGAGTAATGTACTCTCCATAAATAAATGTTTCGTTAATCGTGTTCTTCTTGCGATTGCCAATAACGCTCGGCAATTCCTATTTCCATTTCCCAAATATACAAAAAATATTAATTCCCCCTTGCGCTTTAAAACTATCAGCCGCGAAAGGACAACTTATTACGGTTTTACGCCTCCCTAAAATGCTCACCTTTCATTCCGATTTCTCGGGTCCACCGAAGGCTTCCTTTTCCGCATTTTGCCTCTTGGCATTCATAAATGCCAATGCCCATATAATCGTTCCTTTTTCTTAAATTTGCTTGTGACATAACCACTTTCAATGCAAAAACTCCCACACATATTCCTCTTCCTGACCTCTCTTCTCCTCTTGACGAATTGCGAGAAGGAGACTGCCGACCCCTCACTCGTCATCGCAGCCGACGACACTCTGCAAATAATCACGGTCGACAACGTCACTCCCTACAGTGCCGTCATCAGGGGCTATTTCGGCGACAATGCCGATTCTTCCTCCATCACGGGGCTGCGCCTCTCTCTCCAAAATACTAAGTACATAACCACCACTGGCGACTATTTCCGAGCCAATTATATAGGTAATGGAAAATCAGAGCTCCTCCTCGAGAACCTCTATGCCGACACCACATACTATTTATCTACCAACGTCGAGCGCAATGGCCTGATTTACAACTCCCAAACCTACAAATTCCGAACCCACAGACTCGCGGCGCAGACCGATTCCGCAACCGACATCTACGCTTTTGGCGCGCAACTCAATATGCGCCTAAGCGAGCCCATCGACCCCAAGAAGTTCAAGGGATCCTACGGAATCTACTATTCTACCAGGGAGCGCGTCATCAGAGAGCAGTCCACGCTTTGCGATTCATCCCTAATGGTCCGAAACCTCACTCCCGACCAGACCTACTACTTCCGCGCCTTCGTCCTCCAGCGCACCGCAAGCCACCGCGATGTCTACATATGGGGCGATGCCCTCTCTTTCCATACCCCAAAAATCGGTGTCACGACAGCGGCCCCCGAAGCCGTCAACACCTATTCCGCCAAACTTTCGGGCGACGTGAACGTCCTTTTCTCAGATGCCACGGATTTCGGCATACTCTTTTTCGAGAAAAACCGAGATGTGACAATCGACAGCGTCGGTGCCGCTTCCGACCAAATGATTCAAAAACTCGCCCCCGATTACGTCGACGAGCGCGGCATGGGCGTTTTCTCCGTCACGCCCAAAGCCCTAAAGGCCGACAAGAGGTATTATTTCCGCGCCTTTGCCACCATCAAGGAGAAGGTCGGTAACCAGACCACCACCAAAACCCACTATGGCGAGGTGAAGACTTTCAAGACGCTCCCCATAGTACTGACCTCAGGCTCCGAGGCCGACCTCGGTCTCTCAGTCATATGGGCGACAAAGAATTTCGGGGCCTCATATATCTATGGCTTCGGCCAGTCGCTCTCGCTCGACGATGCCGCATCAACCACATTCCCCTCCGGATGGCGTCTCCCGACAGTCGAGGAGGCGCAAGAGCTTATGGAACAATGTAATTGGAGCTGGAGCAGGTTCAATGGGGTCAACGGAGTCGAGGTCGTGTCTCAAGATGGCACAGCCATTTTCCTCCCTGCCAATATGGAGGTCGGAGGAACCTATACCTACGGGGTGTACATTCTCTCATCCGAAGTATCATCACGAGGCTACGCCAAGTCAATGCTTTTTTTGCAAGACTCCTATAACGACAGCCAATGCGGCAAATCAGCCGACAACGATGTCCTTTCCTCTGCCCCAATCGCCGTCCGACTCGTCCGTGACAGGTGAATTGTCCCATATCAGAATCAGTTTTTTTTTCTTTCTTTCGACAATAACCTTATGGCACAACTTGCGTATAAGCCGATAAAAGAGTTTTTGAAAGTGCATACTTAAAAAGAGAAATACATTTTTCCTATTAACCCTACAAAACACTAAATTGTTACTCCGACGCCTGCTCTCGCTAAAACATCTTGCCCGACAAGGTTTTTACCTCTGGCGTCTCATGAAGAATTCTACACGATGATGTATACAGCAACAAAGAAAATACTCTCGCTACTACTTTTGGCGGCAGTAACTTTTTCTGCATCCGCGCAGCAAAAGCTCCCGCGCGAACAGATTTTGGCTATGACCACTGACGAACTCTCAGAGTTGCCGCTCGAAGATCTCATGGAAGCCGTTGAGACATTAGGGGTCTCCTCCGTCGACGAGCTTTTCGCCCTAATCATGAATAAGAACGTCTCTTCCGCCTCAAAACAAGAGGAGAACACGTTCACCTCGCCGCTCTCCACGACCGTCATCACCTACGACGAGATGAGGACCTACGGCGTCACGACAATCGAAGAGGCATTCAGGCTCATTCCGGGCATGATTGTCGCGGAGAAAACCAACGGCATCTACGACATCCAGATGCGCGGTCTTGCCAACATCCCCGACAATAACATGCTTCTCTACACCGAGAACGCAAACACCCTCGTCCTTATCGACGGTCGCTCTGTGAACAACTTGACCATGGGCGCCGTCAATTTCGACATACTCCCCATCGATATCGAGGATGTCGAGCGTATCGAGGTCGTCCGTGGCGCAGCATCCGCCCTCTATGGCTCCAACGCAGTCACTGGTGTCATAAACATCATAACAAAAAAACCAGATTCCGCTGGTGCCATTGTTTCCGGCAATGCCCAGATGGGCAACGACAACACCTACATCGGCAACGTCGCCGTCCGAAAAGCTTTCAACTCCAAATTCGCAGCAGGCATCACCCTCAGCATGCAGCAGCGCCATCGCTCAAC
>JAFPDB010000070.1 GCA_017390085.1 Bacteroidales bacterium
AAGCACCAGGTGGTCATGAGCCAGGAGGCCGCCGAGAAGAAGATTAAGAAACTCGGCGGCTTCGACAAGCTCTACCGCATAAAGCTCGAGGCCGACTACCTGGCCAAGCTGTCGTGGGAAGGGGCGCACAAGCGTTATGGCGAAGAGCTGACCCAGCAGCAGGTCGACCAGATAACGTTCGAGCTGCACATCATGAAGACGATGGGCTTCCCCGGCTACTTCCTGATCGTGATGGACTTCATCCGGGCGGCGCGCGAGGAGCTCGACGTATGGGTGGGCCCGGGTCGCGGCTCTGCGGCGGGTTCGGTCGTGGCGTACTGCCTCGGCATCACTGACATCGACCCGCTGAAATACGACCTGCTCTTCGAGCGATTCCTCAACCCCGACCGCATCTCGCTGCCCGATATAGACACCGACTTTGCCGACGACGGCCGGCAGAAGGTCATCGAGTGGGTGACGCAGAAATATGGCAGCGCGGCGGTGGCCCACATCATAACCTTCGGCGCCATGGCCACGAAAAGCGCCATATCCGACGTCGGGCGCGTCCAGAACGTGCCGCTCGCCGTCGTCAGGCAGATGACGGGTCTCGTTCCGGAACGTTTCCCGGATAGCGTCGTCGACCCCAAGACCCAAAAGACCCCGAAGGTCAACCTCAAGAACTGCTTCAAGTACGTGCCCGAGATGGGGCAGGCCCTCAACGGCCCCGACCCGAACATCTCGTCGATGCTCCGCTACGCCGGCGAGCTCGAGGACACCATACGCCAGACGGGAGTCCACGCCTGCGGCATCATCATCGGCGCCGACGACCTCAAGAAGTACGCGCCCATAACCTTCGTCACCGACAAGGACACGGGCTTCCGAATGCAGTCCACCCAATACGACGGCCACTTCGTCGAGAGCGTGGGTCTGATAAAGATGGACTTCCTGGGCCTGATAAACCTCCGCATCATGAAAGACGCGGTCAAGAACATCAAGGGCCACACGGGCGAGGACATCGACATCTTCAAGGTCCCGATCGACGACCCGGCCGTCTACAAGCTCTACGCCGAGGGCCGCACCATGGGCATCTTCCAGTTCGAGAGCCCCGGCATGCAGAAATACCTCAAGGAGCTGCAACCCACCGTCTTCGAGGACCTGATAGCCATGAACGCCCTCTACCGCCCAGGGCCTATGGACTACATCCCGGAGTTCATCGAGCGCAAGCAAGGCCGTAAGCCCATAACGTACGACCTGCCGTGCATGGAGAAATACCTGAAGGACACCTACGGCGTGACGGTATACCAGGAGCAGGTGATGCTCCTGAGCCGCCTGCTGGCCGACTTCACGCGCGGCGAGAGCGACAAGTTGCGTAAGGCCATGGGCAAGAAGCAGATAGCCGTGCTCAACGAGCTAAAGCCGAAGTTCATCAACCAGGGCGCCCGGAACGGCCACCCCGCCAACGTCCTCGAGAAGATATGGGCCGACTGGGAGAAATTCGCGTCGTACGCCTTCAACAAGTCTCACGCCACGTGCTACTCTTGGGTCTCGTACCAGACGGCGTGGCTCAAGACCCACTACCCGGCCGAATACATGGCGGCTCTGCTCACGAGCTGCAAGAGCGACATAAAGTCCGTCACCAAATACATGGACGAGTGCAAATCAATGGGCCTGAAAGTCAAGGGCCCGGACGTCAACAACTCCGTGCTGAACTTCGGCGTCGGCCACGACGGCTCGGTGGTCTTCGGGCTCGGTGGCATCAAGGGCGTGGGCGACGGCGCCGTGGAGGCCATAGTCGGCGAGCGCGACAAGAACGGCAACTTCACATCGATCTACGACTTCGTCGAGAGGGTGCCGGCCAACGCCTGCAACCGCAAGACAATCGAGAGCCTCGCCATAGCCGGGGCGTTCGACAGCCTCGGCGACGTCAGGCGCGAACAGTTTTTCGCCCAAAACAAGGATGGCCTGCTCGGCAGCGAGATCCTCTCCAAATATGGGGCCAACTACCAGAACAACCGCAAGAACGGCCAGGCGTCGCTCTTCGGCGACCTGCTCGACGTGGCAATCGCCAAACCCGCCCTGCCCGAAATCGTGAACCCTTGGAGCGACCTCGACAGGCTCAACCGCGAGAAGGAGGTCGTGGGCATCTACATGTCGTCGCACCCCCTGGCCTCGTACAGCTTCGTGCTGAAATATCTCGTCAACACCCCGATTGCCGAGGTCAAGAAAGAGAACTTCGAGAAAATGGCGGGCAAGACCTTCACCTGCGCCGGAATCGTCACGGGCGTAAAAACCGGCCTGACCCGCGCCAAGAACAAGCCCTACCTCATCGCCACGGTCGAAGACATGGACGGCACGGGGGAGATCCCACTCTTCGGCGACGACTACATAAACTTCTCCACCTACTTCACCACCCCGCAGACGTTCGTCTACGTCACGGGCCGCGTGGAGAGGTCGGATTACAACAACAACCTCTTCCTCAAAATCTCTAAGGTCGACTTCCTGGCCGACGTCCTCAAGCACGGCACGATTCGCAACGTCACCTTCACAATCGACATCGCCGACCTCGACGCCCCGCTCGTGGAGCAATTCTCCGACATCCTCATAAAAAACAAACCTCACAACCCGATAGGCGGCTTCGTGCCAAAGACCAACCCCCAGGCGCCCGTGCGTTTCCACATTGTGGACAGGGCCCGCAAAATAGACGTTCATCTCGGGGCCACGCAATACAGCGTCGAGCTCGACGCCGAGCTCATAAAGATGGTCGAGGCTAACAGCGAAACCGTGGTCATGACAGTCAACGACCAATGAACGACAAACACAAAGGCATAAAACTCTGGACGACGACAGCTTTCGTCTTCGGGATTCTCGCCATACTCGGCATCGTGAGCCTCATGGCCCCGGCCGAGCCGGTCGAGGTGGCGGGCCTCGCCATAAGTCTCCCTAAGGCCTCGAGCCTTTTCGCCGACTCGGCACTCCGCGCCCGCATCAACGTCGACGACCAGCTCGCCGCCGTTGGCCAGACGATGGAGCTCTCGCCGGCCGACTCTGCCGCCCTGACGCTCAAAGCCGCCCGCGCCGACAGCATCAGGCGTTCGGAGAGGGTCTTCAAGATGAGCGAAGGCTCGCTGCGCTTCCCCGCCGACGACTACACCTACCTATTCCCCGTCTTCCGCGCCATGATGAGAGCCGACAGCGCGGAGGTCGGCGTCATCCACTACGGCGACTCCCAAATCGAATCGGACCGCATAACGCACCTGCTCCGCGACAGCCTGCAAGCCACGTTTGGGGGCTCGGGGCCGGGCATCCTGCCCCTCTGGCAACCCATCCCGACGCGCACCGTCCGGCAGACGCTCACCGACAGCGTCCCGACATTCTACGCAGCCGGCATCATGGGGCGGCGCGCCTCGCACGACCGCTACGGCGCTATAGCCCAGATGGCGGAGCTCAGGGGCAAGTCGGTCCGCCTGGGCGTCGAGTCGCGCAAGGGCGGCGGCCGATGGCGTAGCGTCGTGGCCTTCGCGGGCAACATACGCGACTCGCTCGTCATGTCCGTCGGGGGCGACACCGTCGTCACGCCGCATGCCGACGGCCTCCGCGCCATACGCTGGCGGATTGCCCCGACTGGCAAGTTCGAGATGAGCCTCTCGGGCGACGCCGACATATATGGCGTGAGCGTCTCGGCCGGGACGGGAGTCAACGTCACCAACGTCCCCCTGCGCGGCGCCGACGCCCTCTTCACCTCGAAAACCGACAACGGCCTGATCCGCCAGATGATGCGCCATACCAACACCCGCCTCGTCATAATGGAATTTGGCGGCAACGCCCTCCCGATGATTGACGACACGGCCGACGTCGACCGCTACGCCGTCCGCATAGGCGAACAAATCGACCGCATGAAACACATCCGCCCCGAGGCCCGGATCATCTTCATCGGCCCGGCCGACATGTCAATAAAAGTCGACGGCGAGCTGCGCACCCACCCCATGCTCCCTTACATGACCAAGGCCCTGGCCAAGACGGCGTCCGACCACGGCGTGGCCTTCTGGGACATGTTCGACGTCATGGGCGGGGAGAACTCCATGCTCGCCTGGGCCGAGCACCAGCCCCCTCTCGCCGCCACCGACTACATACACTTCACCACCCGCGGCGCCGCCAAGATTGCGGCCGTTTTGTGGCACGCCATAAAGATGAACTACGACTACATGCTGCTCCGCGAGCGCGCGGAGACCGACAACACGCCCGCGGAACAATGACCCGACCATTGATAAAGGCGGCGGTTCTGGCCATGGCGCTACTGACGCCACACGCCCACCCCGCGGCGCAAGACTTCGTCCCGTCCGACACGCTGCCGCTCTTCTCCGACGCCGCGGCCATACGCGCGCTACTGCCGCCATGCGCAAAGCCCGACTCCGACGGAATCAGGCTGCCGGGCGGCACGGGGCGCGAGCTGGCCACCTTCGTCGACAAGCTCGACTCGGTGCTCCTGCTCGGCAAGGGGAGGGTCAGCATAATCCAGATTGGCGGCTCGCACGTCCAGGCCGACATCCACACCGAGGTCTTCCGCCAACGCCTCGACTCGCTCAACGGCGGACTGCGCCCCGCTCGCGGATTCCTGTTTCCCTACAGCGTGGCCAAGACCAACAACCCGCCAGGCTACCGCGTCCGCTACGGGGGGCATTGGGACAAAGCGCGTTGCAGCGTCAACAAGCCGCGCCCGCAGCTCGGCGTGGGCGGCATAGCCGTCTTCACGTCCGACACGTCCGCATGGATTAGTTTCGACACCGACCCCGACTCCACAGGCCGCTGGGCGTTGACGGGCATGAGGCTCCTGAGCCGCCCAGGGAGGCAGAACCTGACGCCAACCATCGATCTGGGCGACACGCTCATAGCCCCGTCGTCGGCCGACGACATCTCCTACACCTTCAGCCTCCCCCGCCCGACGACCCGATTCACGCTACGCTTCCGGGCCGACAGCCTGGCCGCGCCCGAGCCGTTCTTCGTCGATGGCATCGTCCCCACGTCGCCCGACGACGGCATAACGTTCCACACCATCGGTGTCAACAGCGCGGCAGTGGTCCACTACTTGCGTTGCGAACTCTTTGAAAGCCAGCTCAGGGCGTTGCGTCCAGACCTCATGATAATGAGCATAGGCGTGAATGACGCCTCGGGGCCCAACTTCAACCC
>JAFPDB010000071.1 GCA_017390085.1 Bacteroidales bacterium
GGAACTGTAATCGGCTTACCGTCTTTGGGAGCAAGAAGGTTGTTTGCAGAGAGCATAAGCACTCTTGCTTCTGCCTGTGCTTCAACTGACAAGGGTTCGCTTGCGACCACAACCTCCTGCTCATGGACGTCATGAAACGCCTCGCGCGCCACCACGACTTCGAAGTCCTCCTCCACGAGAAACCTTTCGCGGGAGTCAACGGCTCGGGCAAGCACAATAACTGGAGCCTCTGCACCGACACCGGCGTCAACCTCTTCGCCCCGGGCAAAAACCCCAAGGGCAACATGCTCTTCCTGACGTTCCTCACCTGCGTCATGGCCGCCGTACACAAAGGCCAGGACATCCTCCGGGCACAAGTCCTCACCGCCAGCAACAGCCACCGTCTCGGCGCCAACGAGGCTCCCCCGGCCATCATGTCCATCTTCCTCGGAACTCAAGTCTCAGCCATGCTCAACAGCATCGTCGAGAAAGTCTCCGACGCCAAGATGACACCCGAGGAGAAAACCGCCCTCAAGCTCGGCGTCGGACGCCTCCCCGAGATTCTCGTCGACAATACCGACCGTAACCGCACCTCCCCCTTCGCCTTCACTGGCGACCGCTTCGAGTTCCGCGCCGTAGGCTCCTCTGCCAACTGCGCAGGCGCCATGACCGCCGTCAACGCCATGGTAGCCGCTCAGCTCCGCGAGTTCAAGAAAGATGTCGACGCGCTCATCGACAAGGGCGTAAAGAAAGACGAGGCCATCTTCCAAGAAATACGCAAGCTCATCGTCGAGTCCTCACCCGTCCACTTCGACGGCAACGGCTACTCCGACGAATGGAAGGCGGAGGCCAAGCGCCGCGGCCTGACCAACATAACCAGCGTGCCCGAGAGCATCGACACCATGCTCTCCGACCACTCCAAAGAGGTCTTCGTCGGCGGCGGAATCCTCTCCGAGCGCGAGCTCACGGTACGCCACGACGTCGAAATAGAGAAATACGTCAAGAAAATCCAGATTGAGGCCCGCGTCCTCGGCGACCTCGTCATCAACCACATCGTCCCGACGGCCATCAACTACCAGAACATCCTCCTCAAGAATGTCAAGGGCATGAAAGAGGTCATGGGCGACGAGGCCGACTCGATGACCGAGAACGAGCGCGAGCTCATCCGCAAGATTTCAGAGCACGTCAAGACAATCCGCTCCTCCGTCCAGCTCATGATCGACGCACGCAAGAAGGCCAACAAGATTGAAGACGAGCGAGAGAAGGCCTACGCCTACGAGAATGAGGTTCGCCCGCACTTCGACACCATCCGCTACCACGTCGACAAGCTCGAGCTCATCGTCGACAACGAGATGTGGCCTCTCCCCAAGTATCGCGAGATTCTCTTCCTCTTCGACTAAAAGTCAAAAAAGGAAAAAACTAACCACCCGCCCCGACGGTTCTACCCGCCGGGGCTTTCTTTTCACACCACCCCACTCGACAAAACACCCTCTGCCCATTTCACCAATAATCGTTATATTTGTATCAGACAACCATATAAATAAAACAAACACCTGAAGAAAAAATGAGAGACAACGCCATATTCGACCTCATTGAGAAGGAGCACCAGCGCCAACAGCGCGGCATCGAGATGATTGCCTCGGAAAACTTCGTCAGCGACGAGGTTATGCGGGCCATGGGTTCTTGCCTTACCAACAAGTACGCCGAGGGCTACCCCGGCAAGAGGCACTACGGCGGCTGCGAAGTCGTCGACGAAGTCGAAACCCTCGCCATCGAGCGCATCAAGAAACTCTACGGGGCCGAGTTCGCCAACGTCCAGCCCCACTCGGGAGCGCAAGCCAACGCCGCCGTGCTGCTCGCCGTACTCAACCCCGGCGACACCTTCATGGGCCTCGACCTCGCGCACGGCGGACACCTCTCACACGGCTCCGCAGTCAACACCTCCGGACTCATCTACCGCCCCGTGGCATACCATCTTAACCAGGAGACCGGCAGAGTGGATTACGACGAGATGGAGGAAGTGGCGCTCCGCGAGAAACCAAAACTCATCATCGGCGGCGGCTCGGCCTACAGCCGCGAATGGGACTACGCCCGTATGCGCAAGATTGCCGACCAAGTGGGCGCCCTACTGATGGTCGACATGGCACACCCGGCCGGCCTCATCGCCGCGGGCCTGCTCGACAACCCCGTCAAGTACGCCGACATCGTGACCTCCACCACGCATAAGACCCTCCGCGGCCCGCGCGGAGGCATCATCCTCATGGGCAAGGACTTCCCGAATCCTTGGGGCAAGAAGACCAAGAAGGGCGAGGTCCGAACCATGGGCTCGCTGCTCAACTCCGCCGTCTTCCCCGGACAGCAGGGCGGCCCGCTCGAGCACGTCATAGCCGCCAAAGCCGTAGCCTTCGCCGAAGCCCTGCAACCCGAGTTCAAGACCTACCAGCAGCAGGTCAAGCTCAATGCCGCGCGCCTCGCCAAAGACCTCATCGACAAGGGCTTCTTCATCGTGAGCGGAGGCACCGACAACCACTCCATGCTCGTCGACCTCCGCCCCAAATATCCGGAGCTCACTGGCAAAGTGGCCGAGAAGGCTCTCGTCGCCGCCGACATCACGGTCAACATGAACCTCGTGCCTTTCGACACCAGGTCCGCCTTCCAGACCTCCGGACTCCGCCTCGGGACCCCAGCCATCACCACCCGTGGCCTCAAGGAGGCCGACATGGACGTCATCGCCGACATGATAGACCGCGTCCTTGCCGCACCCGAGGACCAGGACGTCATCGCCAAAGTGCGCGCAGAAGTCAACGCCATGATGAACGGCAGGCCCATGTTCGCTTGGTAGCCGCAAGACGAGTGACAGCATAACAAAAAGCGAGGGCCGCCACGTACTCCTTAACCGTGGCGGCCCTCGCTTCCTCTATCCCGTTTAGTGCCTGCCCAAACAGTAGCAAAGGCCAAAGGTCAAGGTCTTAAACTCGGGGCCGTGACTCGACGAGAACAAGGGCGTCGGTACAAAGCTGGCGTACAAGGCCAATCTATGATAGCCAAACTTGGCAAACGCCGACCCTCCTAAAATATTGTGCCTCAAATCATTGTCTTTAATCTTCTTGCTGTGGCCGTCAACTTTGTAGCTCGTGTAGAGCCGCGCTGCCGGGACGAGTTCCAACGACAGGCCAATCTGTATGAAGAACGGCTTCCCGCCCAAGTTTTGCCATTCGTAAGCCACGGGGATCATGAATCTGAACGTCCTCATCCGCGAGAGCGTGACGTCCATGGTGTCGGAAGGCTCGGCAATGCGCACCTTCTTTGCTTTGGCGTCCCAATTATACCAGCTGCCGTCGTCAAGACGCATCGTACGCCAGTTGAAGCCCAACCCGTACCATATTCCGCGATATGGGGTGTGCTGGTGCTCACGGCTCATGATGTTGAAGCCTATCTCCGACGAACGTGTCAAAGCGTTTTCCATTCCGCCGTCGAAGGTGGTGTTGAATCCGGCGTTGAAGAAGTGGGAGTGGGCTTTAAACTCCTTTTTACTGCGCGATTGCCCCCACGGCAGCAGGTCCTTGAACTCAAAGTCGTCGTCGACGTTCCACGTTTCCTCGCTTCGGGCGGAGTCGGATGTCGAGACGTATATTTGCGATAGCGACTTGCC
>JAFPDB010000072.1 GCA_017390085.1 Bacteroidales bacterium
AACCGCCCAACATCACCACCCGCCGTAAGACGTGCGCACCCCCAACCTCCCTCCCGCAAGTCGTCAATGTCGTTACACCAAAGGTATTGCAGTCAAAACAAGCAGTCGCCAAATATGCAACGTTTTCAAAAGCATTTCGTAACAAACCAGACATAGGATCACCGTCCTGAAAAACACCTTAACACCCCCAGTTTTAATATGTCTAAGACAATCATATACCAGGTTCTCCCGCGCCTCTACACCAACACGCGAGGCCAGAACAAGAAAAACGGCACTATCACCGAAAACGGCTGCGGAAAACTCAACGAAATCAACGACGCCGCGCTCGACAGCTTGGCAAAACTCGGTGTCTCACACGTTTGGTATACGGGCATAGTCCGCCACGCATCAACCACCTCCTACAAATACATAACCCACCCATCCAACGCCAATGTCGTCAAAGGAAAGGCCGGAAGCCCCTACGCCATAGCCGACTACTACGATGTCCATCCCGACCTCGCCGTCGACGTCGACCACCGTCTCGACGAATGGAAAGCTCTCGTCGAGCGTACACACCGACACGGCATGAAGGTCATCATCGACTTCGTCCCCAACCACGTCGCCCGCGGATACTACTCCGAAGTAAAACCAGAAACCCAGTTCGGAGCCAACGACGACACCTCGACACCCTTCTCTCCCCAAAACAACTTCTACTATCTCCCAGGGCAAGATTTCGTCTCCCCCGTCTCCGACCTCGACGCTCCGTACATCGAGACCCCTGCAAAAGCCTCAGGCAACGACGCCTTCACGGCGCGACCCTCCGTCTTCGACTGGTACGAGACCGTCAAACTCAACTACGGACTCGACTACGCGCCCAACGGAACCGCCCACTTCTCACCGCGCCCCGACACCTGGAACAAGATGCGAGACATCCTGATCTTCTGGATTCAAACAGGCGTCGACGGCTTCCGTGTCGACATGACCCACATGGTCCCCGTCGAGTTCTGGAAATGGATTATTGCCCAAATCACAGCCCGTTACCCCAAAATCATCTTCGTCGGCGAAATCTACGAGACCGAACGCTACGCCGACTACATCCGCTCAGGATTCAACATCCTCTACGACAAAGTCAACTTCTACGACATCGTCCGCAGCGTCCTCACAGACCGAACGCCAGCCAGCGCCATCACCGACATATGGAGGCGCACTGGCAACGTCGGACCCAATATGCTATACTTCCTCGAGAACCACGACGAGCAACGTCTCGCCTCCGACGAAGTCGCAGCCGACCCGTTCAAGGCGCGCCCGGCCTACCTGCTCGCCCTCACCATGGGACGAGGAGCCACCATGCTCTACGCCGGCCAGGAACTCGGCGAGCCGGGAATGGACGAAGAAGGATACAGCAGCCGAAACGGACGCACCTCAATCTTCGACTACTGGTGCGTACCCTCTTTCCGACGCAACGTAAGTGGCTACAAATTCGACGGCTCGAGCCTCCTGCCAAAAGAGCGCGCCGTAAGGGACTGGTACGCCAAAGTCAACAACCTCGCTCAACGCTACGAAGCCCTCTCCATGGGCGACTTCTACGACCTCATGTGGATCAATCAGCACATCTGGGTCGACGCCTCCAACGTCTACACCTACCTCCGCTACACCGCCGAAGAGCGATTCCTTGTTGTCGTCAACTTCGCCGCTACGCCCCGACGCCAATGCTTCAGGATTCCAGCCGACGCATGGAGGCTCATGGGCAGCACATGGAACGAGTGCATCACACCCTCCGATATGCTCGGCAACGCCCTCTACATTGGGCGCGACTCCATCCACAACATCCAAGAGCGCGGACTCGAGGTCGAAATCCCAGCCCACGACGGCATCATCCTCAAATTCTAAACCTGAACACCTCTTACACAGCCGATTCATTTTTGCCGCAACATACACCGCTCATTGAGTGGAGTATGTTGCGGCAAAAATGTAAATTTGCACCTCTGAAAAAATACAATTCTCCGACCTATGCAGATTAAGAACGGGGAGGCATTCGACACCTCTGATATCGAGGTCCTGAGCTACCCTGATTTCTATGGTCGAGTAGTCGAGCTTCTCGCTCCAGAAACTCACCATTGCCTAAGCTATTTCGCCGCGCCACATGCCGGCTCTTTGCGCCTCTACGCCTTCATAGCAATCGACGAGAACGCCTTCATCGAGGCCCTCGCCGCCGACGTCGCCACCTCCGACACCCTGCAAGCCATCACGGCCGAACGCCCCGAGATGCACGTCTTCGAGCGAGACATACACGAGGTTTTCGGCATAGAGTTCGCTGGCCACCCTTGGCTCAAGCCGCTGCGATTCCCACACAACCGTCTCGCCGGTGGCAGCGTCTACGACTACCCCTTTTTCAACATCGAGAGCGAAGAGTTCCATAGGGTAGGGGTCGGGCCCATTCACGCCGGTATCATAGAGCCCGGGCATTTCCGTTTCATCTGCGAAGGCGAGAAAATACATCATCTCGAAATCCAACTCGGTTGGCAACACCGCGGATGGGAAAACCTCATGCTCTCCAAGAAAAAGATGCTCCAAAGAGCCATCCTCGCCGAGAACATCGCAGGCGACACCACCGTCGCCAACGCCACCGCCTTCGCACTCGCCTACGAGGCCCTCGCGGCGGCCGACCCAAACCCCACACTCACCTTTGAGCGAACACTTGCCCTCGAGCAAGAACGAATAGCCGTCCATACCGGCGACCTCAGCGCCATCTGTACCGACATCGCCTACCAGCTCGGCAACGCAGTCTTCGGCCGCCTCCGCACACCAATGATCAACTTCTTCCAGAAATGGTGCGGCAGCAGGTTCGCAAAAAGCCTCATTCGCCCGGGCTACACCAATTTCCATTTCACCGACGCTCTCGCCGACGATTGGCAGAAAACCGCCGACGCCTTCGAACCGCACTTCCGAGAGATGGCCGACAAGATGTTCGACCTCCCCTCAGTCCTCTCACGTATCGAACGGACCGGAGTCGTCTCGACAGAGACCGCCGTCCGCATAGGTCTTGTCGGCATGGCGGCCAAAGCCTCGGGACTCGCCCGAGACGTCCGCGCCACACATCCCTACCTCGATTACGCATCTCTCGACCTGAAGCCCGTCGTCAAGAACAGTGGCGACGTCTACGCCCGGGCCCGAGTCCGCTACGAAGAGGTTCTCCAATCGCTCGCCAACATCCGAAGCCTCATCGCCCAAAAGCACGAAATCACGGAGACCCCAAAGGGCGACTACCTCAAGCTACGCCCTGGCAAGACTGTCGTCTCGCTTGTCGAAGGCTGGAGAGGAGTGCTTTGCCACGTCGCGCAGACCTCACAAGAGGGCCAAATTTCCACCTACAAGGTCGTCGACCCCTCCGTCCACAACTGGATGGGACTCGCCATGGCCGTGCGAGGCAACGGAATCTCCGATTTCCCCATCTGCAACAAGAGCTTCGACCTTAGCTACTGCGGTCACGACCTTTAGCCCCCATCCCAACTTCTCAATACCATTCACGTGTTAGACTCTCTGAAAATCCTGTTCCACCAGGGAAAACAATATATACCCGACGTCACGACGACCGACGTCCCCGGCATATTTCGTGGCCGCCCCGTCATCTCCGACGCCCAAGTCGACGAGACCGCGCTCGTCGACCTTTGCCCAACCGGAGCCATCTCCGCAAACCCCTTGAGCATCGACCTTGGACGATGCGCATTCTGTGCCGAGTGCATGTTCGCCTGCCCCCAAAAGATCTCTTTCACAAAAGACTACCACATCTCCGCCAACGACCGCGGCGCACTCGTAGTCCGAGCCGGCGACAACCGCCCCATTGTTGTCGACCCCGACAAGGTCCGTGCCGAAGTCAAGCGCCTCTTCGGACGCTCTCTTAAGCTACGAGAGGTCTCCGCCGGAGGCGACGGCAGCTGCGAGATGGAACTCAACGCCACTGGCAACGTCAATTTCGACATTGGCCGTTTCGGAATCAGCTTCGTGGCCTCGCCTCGACACGCCGACGGCATCGTCCTCACAGGCCCAATATCCGAGAACATGGCGGACCCATTCCTCGACGCCTACAACGCCGTCCCCGACCCCAAGATTCTCATCCTCGCCGGGACCGACGCCATCAGCGGCGGAATCTTCGACGGCAGCCCAGCTCTCAACCGCAGCGTACTCGACGGCCTGAACGTCGACCTCTACGTTCCGGGCAATCCCGTCCACCCCCTGACTTTCATCAACGGCGTCCTCGACATGTTGCAAAGAAAAAATAGGTGACACCCATTGCATCACACGAAATTTTTATATCTTTGCAATCGATTTATGCGTCTGTGCTACACTTCGCTCAAGTGGCGGAATTGGTAGACGCGCTAGTTTCAGGGACTAGTGGCAGCAATGTCGTGCAGGTTCGAGTCCTGTCTTGAGCACTTGCGTAAATCGAAAGAGGTCTGTCTTCCCACGAAGATGACCTCTTTTTTTATTTACTCCCCCATTTCTTTGTAACATGATAGATAACAAATACGAAGTTCACTTTGCGCCCCTCCAAGGGCTTACCGACGCTTCATTCCGTCGTCTCCATGCCCAACTCTTCGGCGGGGTGGACTTCTACTATACCCCATTCATCCGCATCGAACGAGGCCTCTTCCGCAAACGCGACCTACGCGACTTGACCGAAGAGACACTCGACAACGTCGTCCCGCAAGTCCTCCCGGGCTCCGCAGCCGAACTCCAACGCCTCTGCGAACCCGTCTTCGCCAAAGGCCTGAAGAGGGTCGACGTCAACATCGGCTGCCCTTTCCCTCCCGTCATGGCGCACGGCCGAGGGGCGGCTCTCATCAACAACCCCGACACCCTCCTCGACGTGCTCGACGGCATTGCCAAGATTAGCGCCGAGGCCGAGTTCAGCCTCAAAATGCGGCTCGGCTACGACTCTCCCGACCAATGGAAAGACGTGATCGACGCCATCAACTCCACCCCCTTGCGCCACGTCACGATGCACGCACGCATCGCCAAGCAGCAATACCGGGGCGAGTGCGACCTCGAAGCCTTTGGCCAGTTCGCCCAAGCGTGCAAACACCCACTCATCTACAACGGCGACCTCCTGACCACTGCCGACGTCCAGAACATCCTTGACCGCTGGCCAGGCCTTCGCGGCATCATGATAGGCCGAGGACTTCTGGCCGACATGGCACTCGCCCGAAAACTCCGCGGCGACACCCTCCCCGACTTCACCACCGCCTTCCAGCAGCTCCACGATGGCATCTTCGCCGACGCCCAAGCCCGAATGACCGAGCCGCGCCAAGTGGCGGAACACATGAAGCCTTATTGGGACTACTTCTGCCAAGACGACCAGTTCCGCCGAGAGCTAAAGGCCGTGCGCAAATCCCGCAATGCCGACCAATACGAGGCTGCAGCCGCCGCCCTGATAGCCCGTATGGCGCGGGGCTAAGCCCTTCAAAATGGCTGACCATATACCCCTATGCCAAATCAAACCACATTCTCTTGTCGCGTCGGCTGCGGAGCCTGTTGCATCGCCATTTCCATAAGCTCGCCAATCCCCGGAATGCCCAACGGCAAACCTGCTGGAGTACGTTGCGTCAATCTCGACAAACATAACAGGTGCCTACTCTTCGGCAGCCCCGAACGCCCGCGTGTTTGCGGCGGCTTCACCGCCGAGCGGGTGTTTTGCGGCGACAGCAATCAAGAGGCGTTCGACATCCTGTCATCGCTCGAGGCCTCTTGCCAAAAATGAACCACCCCTCACCATTCGCCAACGCCATTCGCGCAATAAAGATTGACTACATTCGCGACAACGTCTCATTTGCTCTCTCAGCTAACCATATTGCCAAGACCCAGTTTCAACGCCAGAGAAAAACGATGACGTTTAGCACGTTCACTATAAACACTATTCAGCGATGAAAATTGGAATTCTGACTTTGCCCCTCCACACCAACTATGGCGGAATTTTGCAAGCCTACGCCATGCAGC
>JAFPDB010000073.1 GCA_017390085.1 Bacteroidales bacterium
AGGTTGCGCGGCTCTGCTACACCGTCGCGGCGCATGGCCTCGGCAGCCTCGGCGCGTTGCTCGTCGATGCGGGCTTGGGCCTCTGCCGGGGTCGTGACGCCCCACATCTGGTAGAAGGTGTTCATGTTGAAAGGCAGGTTGTACAACTTCCCCCCGAAATTGGCTACTGGCTGATTGGTGTAGCGGTTCATCTCGACGAGCGCTGAGACGTAGTCCCAGACCTCGCGGTTGGAGGTATGGAAAATGTGGGCTCCGTAGCGGTGTACGTTAATTCCCTCAATTTCATCGCAATGAATATTCCCTCCAGTGTGGTCGCGACGGTCGATAACGAGGCATTTCTTACCTCTCCTGGTGGCCTCGTGGGCGAAAACGCAGCCGAAAAGTCCAGCTCCAACGATTAAGTAGTCGTACATTCTTCTTGTTGTTTATGTTTTGACTTTCTGACATTTATGAAGTTGCTGATTGCGTCCTTGACGGCTTTGGTCAGGCCGAGCAGGACGGCGTAGCGGGCAGCCTTGCCTATGAGGATGGCGACGAGGGTAAGGGCTACCGACGTCTTGGCCAGGCCCAGGCCCAAGGCCAGGAAATCCCCGATGCCTGGGACCCAGACCAAGAGGCCGCATAGGCAGCCGTAGTCTTCGACCCAGAGGCGGACATTGTCGGGAACCCCCTGCTCGAAACCAAGCAACGACATGAGCCATTCTGAGCTCCAATAGCCCGTCAGGTATGTGACGACGCTGCCGAGCCAATTGCCTATCGTGGCTACAGCGAAGAGTGGCCATACCTTGTAGAGGCCGGCGGCAAGAAGGCTTACGATGACGACCTCGCTGACGCCGGGGAGGAGCGTAGACGACAAGAAGCAGGCGACGAAAACGCCTGCCAGTCCCCATCGTTCTATGCAACTATTGAGCTTCAAAAATCTATGACTTGCTATTTATAGAAAGGCTTCTCACCGAAGACGGCGAGCGCCTCGTCGACGGCGGGGTCCATGATGTTGAGAATCATGTAGAGACCGTCGTTGGCGTCGCTAAAGGATCGTGCTATGTAGGCTCTCACCTCGTTCTCGATGATTCGGGCCTCCGACTTGTCAAAAGTGGATGGTTTCGCAACGCCTCTCTTGGCGGCGTAGTCGTGAATCTGGTCGATGAAGGGGGTCGCAATCAGCTTATTTGCCAACTGGTTGAGGTCGAGGCCTGTGAGTTCGGCCCGATGGGCGTCGGCATAGGCGAGGGCGTAGTCGTAGATGAGGCGTTTTGAGCGGAGGGTGTAGAGGTAGCGTGAGGCGTGTGCCGAATCGTAGGGGACGAAAATGTCTGGCACTATGCCTCCGCCGCCATATACCTTCCGGTGTTTCTTGAGGGTGTAGTAGACGTTGGCGGTGTCGGCCTTAATGCGTTCGGCGTCAAAGAGTTCGCCGTCGCGCAGGCGCTCATTGATGTCGTCGTAGTACTCCTCGTCGCCATTGTCGTATGGTCGTTGGATGCATCGTCCGCTGGGGGTGTGGTAGCGCGAGATGGTGAGTCGGAGGTTGGAGCCGTCGGAGAGTTGGAATTCGGTCTGGACGAGTCCCTTGCCGAAGGATCGGCGTCCGACGACGGTTCCGCGGTCGTTGTCTTGTATGGCACCGGCGAAGATTTCGCTTGCGCTGGCGGAGAACTCGTCGATGAGGACCACGATGCCCATGTCTTGGCATGTGCCTGTTCCGTTGGCCTTGCTGACTTGCCGGTCGTGGTGCGAGCCTTCGGTGTAGACAATCATCTCGTCGGCTTTGAGGAATTCGTTGCACATGGCCATGACGACATTGAGGAATCCGCCGGAATTGGAGCGGAGATCGACGATGAGCTTGTCGCATCCTTGGGCCTTTAGCTTGCCGATGCTGGATATCATCTCGTTGTATGTCTTCTCGGCGAAGCGGTCGATCTTGATGTAGCCTACGTGCGGGGCTATCTGGTAGGTGGAGACGACGCTGTATAGTGGTATCTCGCCTCGTACGATGTCGAAGTCGAGCTTGGCGTTGTCGCCTCGCAGGACTGTGATTTTGACCATGGTCCCGATTTCGCCTCGCAGGTTGTCGAGGACCTTCTGATTGGTGACCCCAGCTTCCTTTCCAGCGAAGTTGTTGCCGTTGACGGCGATGATCTTATCGCCAGGGAGGACGCCGATGGCGGACGACGGTCCTCCGGCGATGACGGAGACGACCATTACGGTGTCGTCTTTAATGTTGAACATGACGCCGATACCTCCGAAATCGCTCTTCAGCTCGCCAGACACCCTCTCGACATCGGAGCGCGGGATGTAGACGCTGTGCGGGTCGAGTTGTTTGAGGAGCTGTGGGATGGCAATCTCTTCGAGCGAGTCTTTGTCGACGGGGTCGACATAGGCGTTGGAGATGAGGTTGAGGACGTCGTTCAACTTGCCTTGGCTGCCATTGTCGAATAACTGGTAGGAGCTCTGGGGCGCGGAGGCGGAAGCGCCGGCCGATGCCGAGTTGCGCCCGCTAATCCAACCTAAGTATAGTCCGCCGAGGGCGGCTATGACCATGAGCAGAAGTGTCCAGATATTTCTCATTAGGGAATTGTTACTTGATGATTATCGCCTCGTCGACCTTGTCGACCTTTACTCCGGCTCGTCGGAGCAGCTCGATGCCGTCGTCGGCCCTGTAGTCTTCGGAATAGACGACCCTGGCGATTCCGGCTTGGATGATGAGCTTTGCGCACTCGATGCATGGCGAGGCGGTGATGTACATTGTGGAGCCGGCGGAGCTGTTGGCGCTCTTGGCGACTTTGGTTATGGCGTTGGCCTCGGCGTGTAGCACGTAAGGTTTGGTCTGGCCGTTTTCTTCACAGACGTTCTCGAAACCGGACGGCGTGCCGTTGTAGCCGTCGCTGATTATCATCTTGTCTTTGACCATCAGGGCGCCGACCTGCCTGCGTTTGCAGTAGGAGTTGAGGCTCCAGATGCGAGCCATTCCCAAATATCGCTGGTCAAGTAGAGTCTGTTTCTCTTCGTCTGTCATCTTATCGTAGTCGCGGAGTCGGACTGCTTGGGGCAAAGTTAATTAATAAAGTCGGACTTTGCTTGCGGCAACAGGTGGGCGGCTATTCATTTTGTATGAGTTAACGTTTTGATTTTGAGAAATGGTTGGCGACGACGTTGAGAATCTCGTCGCCGTATTTTTTGATTTTTGTCTTTCCCATGCCCTTGACGGCTGCAAGCTCTTTTGCCGTTGTCGGGGCCGAATCGGCAATCGCCATGAGCGTCTTGTTCTGGAGGATGGCGAATGCTGGTACGTTCTCGTCGTCGGCTTTTTCCTTCCTCCATTTTTTGAGGTCGAGGTAGAGCCCTTTGTTCCGCACCTCGGCAAGCTCGGCAGAGTCGGCAGACGGAGTGTTTTTTCGCTCGGCCTGCTGTTCTTGCGCGACGGCCTCGGCTTTGACTTGCGCGAGCTGAAGAGGCGAGAAGCTGTTGGCGGCGAGCCAACGGAGGATGGCTCGTTTGAGGCTCAGCTCTTGCACGAGAGCTGAACGCGCGTCAGCGTAGCGGCGGTTTATCTCGACGTTGCCGAGGGTGAGGTCCGAGACCTCGACAATGTGGTCGAAGAGGCGGGAGATCTCGCCCTCGAAGTATTTGGCGCCGGCCGAGATGCGTGCCACGAGTTGCTGGTCTGCGATGATGTCTATCCCTTGCGCCCTCTTGGCCCGACAGATGTTGAGAAACGTCTCGGCGTGATGGGCTATTTGCTGGTCGACGGCGAGGAGTGAGTTCTCGATGTCGTTGATGATGCGCGGGTAGGTGGTGGAGTAGTTCTCCTGGAGCGTCCGGAGTACCTGGTGCGCGGGGACTGTTATCGGCCTGAAGTCGAGAACGTCGGCTAGCACCGTCATGGCGTAGTCGGCGGCAAAAGAATCTATCTGCTCTTGCGATAGGCTTCGCTCCTCTTGGCCTGCCATGTAGGAGAGGGCGTCGCGGTCGACCCTGATGCTGGAGTTGGACAGCCTGCTGCTCAAGACCAGGCCCTCGAAAGTCCTGCACCGGCTGAGGGCGACGTAGACTTGGCCGGAGGAGAAAGAATTGGCGGCGTCGATGATGGCGTGGTCGAACGTGAGGCCTTGGCTCTTGTGGATGGTGATGGCCCATGCCAGAATGAGGGGGATTTGGGTGAAAGAGCCCTCCTCCTTCTGGACGACTTCGGCGGTCTTGGGGTCAATGGAGTAGGAGAAGTTTTGCCACTTGTATGGCTTGACGACTATGGGTTCGTCGGCATCGTCGCAAGAGACCGTCACCTCGCCTTCGGCGAGGCTCTGGACGTGGCCGATTTTGCCGTTGTAGTAGCGACCTTGGGGGTCGTTTTTGAGGAACATGACTTGCGCCCCCTGTTTGAGGACGAGCGACTTCTCGGCTGGGCATCCGTTTTCGGGGAACTTGCCCTCGACCGTGGCTTCGTAGGCACGCGGTGTCGCCTTTAGGGCGTTAAGTCTCGCGGCGTTGACGGAGGCCGCGGTGTCGTTGTGGGTTGTCAGGCGGATGTAGCGTTTGGAGTCGGGCGGGTTGAAAGAGGGGTTGTAGCGCGAATTGAGCAGTTCGAGGTCGGCCTCGGTCAGGCAATTATTGCGGACCTTGTTGAGCAGGTCGATGAATTTGGCGTCGTTCTGCCGATAGACCCTCTTTAGCTCGATGGCGAAATACTGGATCTTGGCCAGGGCCCGTGAGGCGAAGAAGAAAGGGGAGGGGTAGAACCTGAAGATGACATCCGTCTCGTCGTTCTTGACGACGGGGGGGAGCTGCATGAGGTCGCCGATTAGCAGGAGCTGGACTCCTCCGAATGGCCTGTCGGTACGCCTGACCTGCCTGAGGCGCGCGTCGACGGCGTCGAGGAGGTCGGGTCGGACCATGCTGACCTCGTCGATGACGAGTAGCTCGACGCCCCTTATCATCTTGAGCTTCTCGCGGCGCATGCCTTTCTCGATTTTGATGGGCTTGTCTGGCTCGTAGAACGCGGGTGCGAGTTGGAAAAAGGAGTGTATCGTCATTCCCCCCGCGTTGATGGCGGCCACACCCGTTGGCGCCACGATGGCCATGCGTTTGAGACGGGAGTCGCGGAGATTCTTAAGGAATGTGGTCTTTCCCGTTCCCGCCCGTCCTGTGAGGAAAATGCTGACGCCCGTCCGGGTGAGGCATTCCCACGCCGTCCAGGCTTGGGGATTCTCGTTTTTATCGTAGGGAGAGATGACTGTCGGCATTGGGAGGTTGTGTGTTGGCGTAAAGTTACCTAAAAGGCGTGATATCCGGCGGCGGGAGATGGCGGAAGCCGCTTGGCGAGATTCGCCAGGCGGCTTCCGGTGGGGATTTCGTATATTTTCGCCTTAGATTTTGAAGAACGAGACCATCTCACTGAGGCTTGCTGCGGTGCCCGCCAGTTCTTCGGAATTGGCAGAGATTTCCTCGGCGCTCGAGGCCATTTGCTGTGTGACGGTATTGAGGTCGATTATGGCTGTGTTGACTTGGGAGACGCCGCTGTTCTGCTCGATGCACGCGGCGTTAATCTCCTTGACGAGGTCGATAACGACATCGAGCTTAGGCAGGACGTCGTTGAGCTTTTGCGACGAGTTCTCGGTCTCGGAGATGCTGTTTTGCGCGGTGTCGGTTATGGTCTGAGCGGCCATCTTGGTTTGCTCGGCGAGACGGCCGACCTCCTTGGCGACGACACCGAAACCTTGTCCGTAGGCGCCAGCCCTGGCGGCCTCGACGGACGCGTTGAGGGAGAGTATGTTGGTCTGCATAACGAGCTCGTTGATGGCGACGATGTCTTGTGAGATGCCATGTACGGCCTTGAGGCTGTTGCTGGATGCGACGCTGATGGTGTTGACGTCGGAGCCTATCTCGTTGGAGAGCTGGTTCGCCTTGTTGGAATTTCCCATGTTGTTCTGGATGTTGCCTCCGATCTCCTGCATCGAGGAAGAAATCTCCTCGAGCGAGGCGGCCTGGTGGTTGGCGCTATTGGAGAGCGACTGCGATGCTTTGGAGAGTTCGGCACTGGCGGTGTGGAGTTGTTGTGACATCTCGACAATGGGGCCGAGGACGCGTCGGATTGAGCGCGCCATCTCGTTGACGCTCTTCTGGAGAATGCCGACCTCGTATTTGTAGGTGAGGTTGTCCTCCTTGGCCGTGAGGTCGCCTTTGGACAGGACTTCGGAGTAGTTGGCGAGGCGGATGAGGGGGTCGATGATGTCCTTATTAATCAGCTTGCAATAGAGTGCCGAGCATATGAAAGCGATTACAATGAGGCTCCAAAAGACGATGGCGGTGATGCTTCTGGTAAGCTCGGATCGCACTCCGCCGTCGATGCCGTACCAAAGCGTGCCGACATTTTGGCCGTCGAAGTCGACGAGGGGGTGATAGAAGGAGTAGAAACGGTTGCCCCCTATGACAGTCGGCGCGATGAACCTCTTGTTTTTACTGATGTTTTCGAGGGCCTCGCGGTTGTTGAGCACGGAGCCTCTCATGCTTACTCCGTTATTGTCGACGAGGGTGGTGTTAACTCTTACGCTGTCGCGGAATAGAGTCATCTGCATGCCGAGGGCTTGCGAGCGTTTGGTGAGGTATTGCTCTTCGCCGAGGGAGTGCTTGACGAATGTGAGGACTCCCAACTCCTTGCGCGACTGGTCGACGATGGTGCGCGCGGCGTAGTAGCCCGCATCTTTCTCGAGGATTAGCGCCACGCCTTCGGAAGAGCCTTTCTCCATGACGTAGTTGGCGAGACGGCCGATGTTGGCTTTGTCGTCGTCGTCATACTTGCGAATAGAAGTGGAGATGATGCCGCCATGGGTGTCGGTGAGGACGTAGGAGTGGAGGTTGAAGACACGGGCGTAGACTCTGAGGCAGGAGTCGAGCAGATTGTAATCCTGCTCGGCAATGCCTTTGGGGAGTGAGGTGGCGCTCTCGGCCACGAAATCGAGGCTGTTGCTGATTTCCTTGAGCATATCGTCGATTTCCTGATCGGTGCTCTCGATGCGCTTGGTAACGCCTGCCGTGAAGTATTCGTCGAAAATGTCGTGGTTTACCCAAACCTGCAGTGAAATGCTTGCCACTATCATGATCAGCGTAAGCGATGCGAAGTAGTACTGAATTTTTCTTTTGATGCTCTTGGGGCTGATCAGCTTCCTTAGTCTTGAAAAAATATTCTTCATAGTTTGAGAAAATTGCCTTTAAAAACCTAAAGCGTTAGATACCGATAACTGTTGCGTCAGTATTTGCAAACGACATCGGGGTTTACGTACAGAAACAGAATTTGTTTTAACTATTTAGATAATATCGACAATTCTCTTTAACAAAACAGGGCGTTATCTATGGTCTCAGTTTGTCCATAAGGCAGAAAACATACCTTATAAAGCACTGAGACTCAGGAATAAAGAGAATGAATACCGTAGCCTGGGGTGAATCGTATTGATGCGGCCAGTTTTACAACAAGGAAAAAACCTTTTTAAGGTGTGGGTGTTATACGATTATCTTGATAATCTGGTCAACAGGGGAGATGTTGGTGAGGCGCGCGTTGGGTGGGGGAGAAAGCAAGCCCGCCCCTAGGGTTGTTCCTCGGGGCGGGCTGTTTTAAGTGGCGGCTTCCTACTCTCCCACTGCCGCAAAGTACTGGTAAAAACGGAATTCGGTGGCCTGAAAAACGGAATTTGCCTTTCTGGAAAACGGAATTGGCTATTGCTGACATTAAGGAAGTGTGGTATAATTTCCGCGAATGATAGGAGAAACC
>JAFPDB010000074.1 GCA_017390085.1 Bacteroidales bacterium
CATCACGAACCTATTATAGATATGTTTGGTTGAGGAGCAGCATTTGGTCGTTGGAGGGGAGCTTGTGGATGTTGAGTATAAGGTTTTTGAAGCGGCGCACTTTGAATTTCTTGTGTTCCGGGCCTCCGAATTGGTCGCAGTAGCCGTCGGAGAAGAGGTACATCATGTCGCCCGGCAGGCAGTCGATGTCTTGGCTTCTGAACGTTATTTCGGGATGGCTGTTGTCCATCGACGTGTCGGTCCCGATGGACATTCGTTCGCCGTGGAAGGTGAGCACCTCATTGTTGCGGATGATGTACATGTCGTTCATGGCGCCGGCGAAGTTGACACTCTTTTCCGCATGGTGTACGACGCAGACCGTCATGTCCATCCCGTCGTTGACCTCCTCGGTGCCGATTTGTGTGATGGCCTTGCGCAGCTCGGATTGGAGGAGGGTGAGTATTTGCCCGGCGTCGTCGACTTTTTGTTGCATGATTATGCTGTTGAGGTGGTCGATGCCGAGGATTGAGATGAAAGCTCCCGGCACGCCGTGTCCGGTGCAGTCGGCGGAGATGACGAACGTCTTGCCGTCGCGGTGGTAGAAGGTGTAGAAGTCGCCGCTGACGATGTCTTTTGGCCTGTAGAGTATGAAGAGCTTGGCGAAATAGCTTTCGAACTGCTTGGCCTTTGGCATGAGCGCGTCTTGGATTCGCTTGGCGTAGTTGAAGCTCGAGCGTTGCTCGTTGATGACTCCCGCCAGCTGGTTGCGTTGCTCCTCGATGGATCTCTTGGCTTTGCCCTCCGCCTCGGCGAGCCTCATCCGGCGGTTGATTTTGCGGAGGCGCATATTGAAGAATAGCCACAGCATGCCCATCATCCAGATGGCGTAGAAAATGATGGCGGGTCGTGTCATCCAGAGCGGCGGCTCGATGTTGATGTAGATGCTCTTGATGTCGTAGCTCCAAGTCTTGTCGGCGTTGGAGGATCGCAGCCTAACGCGGTAGGTGCCAGGGAAAAGGCTAGGCAGGAGGATCTCGTTGCTGTTGGAGAGTTCGGTCCAATTGCCGTCGTCGATTTTGTAGAGGAATCTGTTTCGGGCCGGGAACGTGAGGTCCGACGATGCCACTTGGAGCCTTGTCGTGGCGTTGGGTTGGTATATGTGGCAGTATGTTGTGTCGTCTTTCATCGTCATTTTGTACTCTTCGCCATTGGGGCAGTAGAGTACTTGCGAGACGATGGTGTGCGGGATTCGGGTGTTGAAAGTGACGTGGCGCGTGTCGATTGTGTTGACGGCCGTTACTTGCCCGAAGTAGATTATGCCGTCGGCGGATGTGAACTTGCGGCACTCGTTGCCCTCGTTGTAGAGGCCGTCGGCGTTGCCGAAAGTGTAGACGTTGCCGTAGTTGGAGTCGACGTAGCCGATTCCGGAGCTTGTGTTGAGCCAGAGGATGCCGTTCTCGTCGCAGGCGATGCTGTAGATCACCTTATTCTTGAACTGGTCGAAGATTTTCGTGGCGGTCTCGCACCCAGTCCGGCGGTCGAAGACCTTGACTCCGTCGGACGTGCCCATGAGGATGCTGCCCTTGTGCTCGATGATGCAAAGCACTCCCTCGTCGTTACGCCCTTTCCACGACGGGCCTACGGGGCGGAATGTCTTGGAGCCGATGTCGCGAATCATGGCTCCGGAGCATGAGCCGGCCCAGATTCGTCCGTCGCGGTCCTCGAGAGTGCAGTTGAAGACGTGGCGTTTGCCCGAGACCGTCTTTTGCGGCTTGAATTCGATTCCGTTGTAGACGTAGAGGCCGATGTGTGTCGAGAGCCAGACGTTTCCGAGGCAGTCCTCGTCGATGCTGCGGATCATGACGCGCCCCGCGGAGTCGGCTGCGGCGTCTTGGATGTTGAGTGGCTCGAGCGCGCCGCTGGCGGGGGTGTAGCGTATGAGCCGCCGTGTTGTGCCGATAAGGGTTGTTCCGTCTTTTCGGGGTCTGATGCTGATTGCGTTTTCGTGTGGTATGGCAATTGTCTCGGATTTTCCGGTCTTGAGGTCGATCCGGACTATGCCGTTGGTTCCGCAGGCTCCCCAAAGGGTCCCGTCGGGCGAGGCCGCGATGTCGTTTGTAGTGTGGTCGATGGGGAGGTTGACGAGTGGGAAGCGTGTGCTGATTTTCGGGCGTTTGGTGTCAATCTTGATGACGCCTATGTTGTTGGTGGCGAGCCATAGGAGGCCGTTCTCGTCTTCGCGCAGGTCGTTGATTCGGGTGTTGTGGTTGATTATCTGGTCGCAATTGGCGATGCGCGCGAAAGTGCAGAGCGTGGGGTTCCAGCGGAGCAGGTCGTTGTCGCCATACGAGACCCATATCGCCCCGTCGCCCGAACGCGACAGCGCGTGTGTCAGCTCGCCTTTCATGAATTCGAGCTGGATGGTCTCGTTGGAGCGGATGTCGTAGACGTGGAGTCCGTTGCGCGTGGCCAGTAGGAGGCGGTTCTCGTCGACAGGCACGATGTCGTATATTACGAGGTTCTCGAACCTGCGCTCGACGATGTTCTCGTTGCGTGTGTCTAAGGTGCAGATAGACAGTGGGCTTGTGAGGATGATGATGGTGCCGTCGTCGCCCGGCATGGTGGTCATCTTCATCCTTCCCCATCTGATTCCGTCCTGCAGGAGTTTGCGCGGCGTCTTGATGCGTTGCGAGCGGCCGGTTGTGCGGTTTCTTTTGATGACGCACTCGGGGAAAACGGAGTAGATGTCGTCGGCGAGGCGTATTATGCCGAAGGCGCTGCGGTCGTCGGAGGGGTCGAGGGCTTTCTGGTGGTTGTTGTCGCGGAATGTGCCGTTGCGCTTGTCGTAGCCGCAGACGCCGCCGTCGCCCAGGGCTATGGCCATGGTCAGTGGCGTGGGTTCGCAGATTCCGAGGACCTGCTTGCCCGAGATTGTCGTGGAGTCGTCGGGGTTGGGCTTGAAGCTGCGGATTGTGTAGCCGTCGTAGGAGTTGAGCCCGTCGTCGGTGCCTATCCATATGACGCCCGACTCGTCGCGGAAGGTGACGTAGACGGTGTTGCTGCAAAGCCCGTCGTCGGCGTTGATGTGTCCGTAGTTGCTGATTGTGAGGGGCTCTGTCTCGGTGATTGGCGAGTCGAGGTCGATGGATTGCGCCGCCGCGTAGTTCAGGGACGACAGCAGCAGCGTCGCGGCGGTCGCGGTGGCGGTCGTCAGGTCGCGCCGACCCGGGTGCGGGGCGGCTTTTACTTCGGCGTTATTGAGGCTGTTCGTCACTTTGGGAGAGAGGGGGAGTTATTGCTTGGCGTATTCCAAAGATAGCGAAAATGGGGCGATATGCAATTTTTAGGGCGGCCTGGCTAATTTTTTGTCATGGCGTCGCTCAGAGCCGTGGCTATTCGCCGCGCTTCGGCATCGGTGGCGTAGAGGTCGACCATCGACGGTCTGGGAGCGAACGCCACTTTTTCCATGGTCTGCTCGACGACGTCGGACATGTCGAGGAATCCGATGTCGCCCTTGAGGAATCTTGCCACGGCGACTTCGTTGGCCCCGTTCATGGCGCATGGCGAGTTTCCGCCTTTGTCCAGGGCGGCGAGGGCGAGGGCGAGGTTTCTGAAAGTGTTGGGGTCGGGCTTGTCGAAGGTGAGCGGCCCGCAGGATGTGAGGTCGAGCCTGTTGGCGGGCGACGGCATACGGTCGGGGTATGTGAGGGCGTACTGGATGGGAATCCTCATGTCTGGGACTCCGAGTTGCGCCTTTATCGAGCCGTCTTCAAATTCCACTGCCGAGTGGACTATGCTTTGCGGGTGGACGAGGATCTCTATTTGGCTCGCCGGGACGTCGAAGAGCCACCGCGCCTCGATGGCCTCGAGGCCTTTGTTCATCATGGAGGCCGAGTCTATGGTCACCTTTGCGCCCATGTCCCAGTTCGGGTGGCGGAGGGCCATTTGCGGTGTAACGGAGGCGAGCTGGTCGCGTGTCATGCCCCTGAACGGGCCGCCGCTTGCCGTGAGGATTATCTGCCGTGGGCGAAGGTGTTTTTCGCCTTGGAGGCTTTGGAATATGGCCGAGTGCTCGGAGTCGACGGGAAGTATGGCCACGCCCTTGTCACGGGCGGCGGCCATGACGATTTGCCCCGCCACGACGAGCGTCTCCTTGTTGGCCAGTGCGATGTCTTTGCCCGCCCCGATGGCCGCCATAGTCGGGCCGAAGCCGCTGAAGCCCACCATTGCCGCCACGACAATGTCCACGCTCTCGGCGCATACGGCTTCCTCGATGGCCTTAGGCCCGCCCGACACCTCTACCCCTGTGCCGCGCAGCATGTCGGCGAGTTTGCCGCGGAGGCTCTCGTCGCCGATTACGACGCGTTCGGGGCGGAGTTCCATGGCCTGTTGGGCCAGCAGGTCGACGTTGCGGCGCGCCACGAGGAGCGATGCGCGCATCACGTCTGGGTGCATACGGATCACGTCGACTGTCTGGGTGCCGATTGAGCCTGTGCTGCCGAGAATGGCGACGCGTTTTAGGGATGTGTTGTCTGGTTTTGCCATCAGTCTGTCAATCAATGTCTTCCTACGTCGTAGCGACGCCTATTGTTCGGTTTTCGTCTCGAACTCGATGTAGTTTTCGGGGTTGAGTGGCGCCCCTCTGTACCATAGCTCGAAGTGGAGGTGCGTGCCCGACGAGAGTTCGCCCGAGTTGCCAATCATGCCGAGCACCTCGCCCGCCTTGACGCGGGCGCCCTGGGCCTTAAGCAGTTGCGAGTTGTGTTTGTAGACGGAGACGAGCTGGTTGTCGTGCTGCACGGCTATGACGTAGCCTGTCTGGAGTGTCCATTCGGAGAAGATGACCGTGCCCCCGAGTGTGCTCATGACGGGCGTGCCGTCGGAGGCCGCGATGTCGACGCCCAGGTGTCCTGTCCGGACGCCGAATCGGTCGGTCACGATGCCCTTGATGGGGCTGAAAAAGAAGGTGGCCTCGAGTTCGGAGTTGACGGCGCTCTCGGAGTCGTCGCCCGCGGCCACGTCGTACTTGTCGAGGCGTTCCATGTCGTCGAGGAATGCCGACTCCTCGTCGCTCTTTTGCTTGTTGAGGCTCGCGAGGCTCTGTTTGGTGATGAGGGGCGTGGCTGTCTTGCCGTCAGGGTTGTCGGACGTTGGCGTGTCGTCGCCGTTGAGGACGAGCCGGAGGTTGCGGAGCATGTTGTCGCGTAGGGCAACCTCGTTGGCCAGGGAGTCGGCGCGCATCATGTTCTGGATGACCATCGCCCTCTCCTCGCCAGTAGGGTAGCCCGGGATGTATTCGCGCAGGCCCGTGAAGGCTATCAATATCGTTACGCCCGCTATGAGGAGGATGGCGAGCGCACCGATTCCCACCACCAGGGCTATTGGGGTGAATCGGATGGTGAAAAGCTGCTCGAACGATTCGTCAATGAAAACTGTCATCCGCAATAAGCGGTACAGTTTGCTCTTTTTCTTTTGACTTTGGGACATGACAGCCCAAAATTAGCTATTATCCGTTAAAACGCGCGGGGCGGCCGCCATATTATTGGATTGGGCGATTTAGCATTTGTTGGCAATTTTGATTATTTTTGTCGTAATTATTAATAGAGATGCTTAGGTACGCAATATTGTTTGCCATGGCCCTATTGTTGACCCTTTCCGCCTCGGCTCAAAAGCAGGAGGGGAGTGAGCTCAACAAGATTGAGAATGGCGTTCGCCAAGGATGGTGGCGTATCGAAGGACGGAACGGCAGGATCGACGAGGGCGCATACGTCAACGGCAAGAAAAATGGCGAGTGGGTCACGACCGACGCCAAGGGCGTCGTCCGCTCGCGAGTGACGTTCGACAACGGAGTCCCGCGAGGAATGGCCACCTACTACTACCCCGACGGAAAGGTCATGGAGACGGGCTATTGGAACGTCGACCACTGGGAAGGCGACTACGGCCGCTACTATGAGAACGGCAACAAGTCGTGCAGCTTCAGCTACGACAACCGCGGACGCCGAGCCGGCAAGCAGACCTACTATCACGAGAACGGCAAGCTGATGTTCGACGGCGTATGGGAGGCCGGCAAAATAAACGGCCCGCTGTCGATATACAACGACGAGGGCCAAAAGGTCATGGAGCGAAACTACGACGCCTCGGGCAATTATCAGGGCTCGCAAGACGTCGTCCCCGAGGTCCCGAGCGGTGCAGGCGGCAAGACGAGCAAGGATTTCAAGGGGACGGGCAATTTCTCAATATACGACTCGTTCGGGCGCAAAGAGATGTCCGGACAATTCAAGAACGGTGTCTTCATGACGGGCGATAAGTTCATATACGACAGCGCAGGCAAGCTCATACGCGTCGATAAGTATGTCGACGGGAAGAAAGTTGGCTCTAAAAACCCGTAGCCCCGCCCTCGGCCGGAAAATTCAGATTCTCACCATACCCCTACCTTTTTCCAAAAGACAGTTACCTTCAGGTTATGCACTATCAGGACAAACGCGCCGCCTCGGCGGTACGGGCAGCCATTCGTATTTCTTTCGCCCTGCTTGGCATTTTGTGCGTCCTCGCCATCATGGGGGACATGTTTGGCGGCTTGGGCTGCACGATTCTAATCTCCGCGCTCGTTGCCGATTGCGCATTGGCGATGATGGGCGGCTTTTGCGAGGTGGCGATATCCGCCGACGAGAGCTTTGTCGACATAACGTGCCAACAGGTCCTTAGTGGCGGTGGGAAGGCAAAAGTCTACTCCATCGAGGCTTCGCGCCTCGTCAAATGGCGTCATGTCCGGATACTTTTCATCCACTTCCTCTACATCGACTACGTCGGCCACTACGGCCACCCGAAGAAAGCCTGCATCGGGCTTACTCTCGTGCCGAAGAAGACGCGCGACAAGCTCTTCGCCCTCCTCGAAAAGATAAGCCTCAACAACGCAACAAACAGACAATGAACATAATATCCAACGACTGCCACGTCTACGCCTCCGACTCCGTAAGCCAAGACTTGGCACGGCTTCTTGAGGGCCGCGACCCCGCGCAAGTCTTCCTGCTCGTCGACGAGGGATCGCGACGCCACTGCGTCAGCGCCCTCGGCTCCCAGCCCAACATCCCGGCAGACCACGTGATCACCATTGCCGCGTCCGACGACCACAAGGACTACACCTCAGCCCTCAAAATATGGGAGTTCCTCAGCTCGCACGGCGCGACGCGCAAGGCCCTGCTCATCAACCTCGGAGGCGGAATGCCATGCGACCTCGGCGGCTTCTGCGCCGCCACGTTTAAGCGAGGTGTAGAGTTCATCAACATACCAACGACCCTACTGGCGCAAGTCGACGCGTCGCTCGGCGGCAAGACGGGGATGAACCTCGGCTCGCTAAAAAACGAGATTGGCGTCTTCGCCATGGCCAGCCACGTCATCATTTGCGCCGATTTCTTGCGTACGCTCGACCGCGACAACCTCCTGTCGGGCTTCGCGGAGATGATAAAGCACGCCCTGATTCACGACAAGGACGAGCTCGAAGCCCTGCTCAACTTCGATTTCGAAAACGTGGATTTCGCCGCGCTACACCAGAAGGTCGGCCGCTCAATAATGATAAAGGACTTCTTCGTCAAGGCCGACCCCAAAGAAAAAGGCCTCCGCAAAGCCCTCAATTTCGGCCACACATTCGGCCACGCCTTCGAGACCTTCGCCATGCGCCACCAGCGCCCCGTCCTGCACGGGATGGCCGTAGCCTACGGCATGGTGTGCGAAGTCATGTTGAGCCGCGACAAGGCGGGGCTGCCCGCCGAGACAGCCAACGACATTGCCAAGCGGATCGAGAGGCTATACGGCAAACCCGAAGTCGGCATGGCCGACGCCGAAGAGCTCGTCGAGCTGATGAGGCACGACAAGAAGAACGAGACAGCCGACATCAACTTCACCCTCCTCCCGCAAGTGGGCGACGTCGTCGTAAACCAGACGGCTTCGCCCGCCGAGATTGTCAAAATCCTCAAAGAGTACCTGGCTCTCTAAAAAATCGAGTCGATGACCGCATACTCCATAACGGCCCCGAAGTCGCTCACGGGCTCCATCAAACTCCCGACATCCAAGAGCATCAGCAACAGGCTTCTGATCCTCTCCGCCCTCAGCGGCTCAAACTCCCTGCCCGACGGACTGTCCGATTCCGACGACACGAGCGTGCTCATCGACGCCCTGCGTTCCGACCTCTCGAGCGTCGACATAGGGGCCGCCGGAACTTCGATGCGTTTCCTCACGGCATATCTGGCCACCCGCCCCGGCTCGCACGTCATAACCGGCTCCGAGCGAATGAAGAAGAGGCCCATAGCCCTGCTAGTTGACGCCTTGCGTCAGCTTGGGGCGAAAATCGACTACCTGGGCGACCAGGGATGCCCGCCCCTCCGAATCGAGGGCGGCAACCTGCGAGGCGGGAGTCTCACCCTCCCGGGCAGCGTCAGCAGCCAATACATCTCGGCCCTCATGATGATCGGCCCCCTCTTGCCTGGCGGTCTTACCCTCAAGCTCGAGGGCAATCTCATCAGTGCCCCCTACATCGCCATGACGCGCAGCCTAATGCGGACATTCGGCGCCAAAGTCGAGTGGGCAGACGGTGTTGTGACCGTCGGGCAAGGACCATACGTCTATAGCCAGCTGTCTGTCGAGGCTGACTGGAGCGCGGCATCCTATTGGTACGCCATGGCGGCTCTGCGCCCGGGGTCGCGTATCCGTCTCCTTGGTCTGGACAGGGAGAGCGCGCAGGGCGATTCCGAAGGCGCGAAGATCGCCCAGCATTTGGGCGTCAGCACGTCCTTCGAGGCCGATGGCGCCACGATAACCTCGGGCGGCGGGCCCGCCCAAGGGGTCTTCTCCTACGACTTTGTCAATCAGCCGGACCTGGCGCAAACATACGTCGTCTTGTGCTGCCTCATGGGCGTACATTTCGACTTCTCGGGCCTCCAAAGCCTACGCATTAAGGAGACCGACAGAATCGCCGCCCTCGTGGCCGAATGCCGCAAAATAGGTTTCGTGGTCGAGGCCGTCGGCGACGAGCGTATCCGTTGGAGCGGCGAAACTTGCAGTCCCTCGGGCGAGGCCATCTCCACGTATAAGGACCACCGAATGGCCATGTCGTTCGCCATGGCCGCGCTCGCGCAAGGCAAGGTCGTCATTGCCGACCCCGGCGTCGTGTCGAAGTCATACCCCGGCTTCTGGGACGACCTGAAGCGGATGGGGTTCTCCATCGACGAGACACTATAAACTAAACATATACCCCAAAAAATGAGAACACTATTCATGACAAGCGTTCTCGCCATGGCGGCAATGCCACTCTTGGCGAAGGACGACATCGCTAAGACCGTTAGCCCCAATGGGCGGCTCGTCGTCACGACCTACGAGGATGGCGGCAAAATCTTCTACACCGCTGCCTACGATGGTCGCGAGGTCGTCATGCCGTCGCGTCTTGGTCTTGTGGCGAACTTCGGCTCTTTGGCGGAAGGGCTTAATGTCGATAGCCTATACGAAGGTGAGGAGACATACTCCTATAATTTGGAAACAATCAAGGTGAGCGACGTCGAGAAGTCGGCGCGCAAGCAAATTGTCTACGTCAGCAATAAGGCCCGCCAGGTGCTCGGCATTGAGGTCGTGGTCGAGGACAACGCGGTCGCCTTCCGCTACATCATACCCAAGCAGGGCGAGACGGGAAGCGTCCGCGTCATGAGCGAGGCCACCGAGTTCCGTTTCCCCTCCAGCACAACGACTTTCCTTTGCCCGCAAAGCGAGGCCATGATCGGCTGGAAACGTACAAAGCCCTCCTACGAGGAGGAGTATAAGTGCGACGCGCCGATGTCCGAAAAGTCGAAATTCGGCAAAGGTTACACGTTCCCGTGCCTGTTCAACGTGGCCCAGGCCAAGGCTTGGGCCCTCGTAAGCGAGACAGGAGTGACGAGCCGATATTGCGGTTCGCGACTGAGCGACTACGAGAACGGAGCCTACCACATCGCCTACCCGATGCCCGAGGAGAACAACGGCAACGGCACTGTCGAGCCCGCAATGGCGCTCCCCGGCGAGACGCCCTGGCGCACCATAGCCATTGGCGAGAACCCCATGGTCACCGCCATGCAGACCATCACGTGGGACGTGGTCGCGCCCCAATACAAGATTAAGTCCCTGCCTCAATATGGCAAAGGAACATGGAGCTGGATTCTTTGGCAAGACCCGAGCATCAACTTCGACGACCAGAAAGCGTATGTCGATTTCGCCAAAAACATGGGCTACGGCTATGTGCTCATCGACAACTGGTGGGACAAGAACATCGGCGATGACGGCATCAAAGAACTGGTCAAATACGCAAAGGCGCAGGGTGTCGACATCGTACTTTGGTACTCTTCCTCCGGCTACTGGAACGACATCGTCCAAGGACCCGTCAACATGATGGATCGCGCCATAGTCCGCAAGCAGAAAATGAAATGGATGAAGAGCATTGGCGTCAAAGGCATTAAGGTCGACTTCTTCGCTGGCGACAAGCAAGAGACGATGAGGCTCTATGAGGACATCCTGTCCGATGCCGCCGACAACGACCTTTTCGTCATATTACACGGGACGACCCTCCCTCGCGGATGGGAGCGC
The DNA here is from genome assembly GCA_017390085.1 of Bacteroidales bacterium. Taxonomy (GTDB): domain Bacteria; phylum Bacteroidota; class Bacteroidia; order Bacteroidales; family Marinilabiliaceae; genus W3P20-009. Next base: position 10,582 of record JAFPDB010000074.1, read on the forward strand.
ATGTACCCCAACTACGTTGGATCCGAGGCCGTCCTCGCCTCCGAAAACCTCATCTTCGACCAGCATTTTTGCGACACCGAGGCCATGTGCGCCACTCTGCACCCCTTCATCCGAAACGCCGTCGGCTGCATGGAATACGGAGGCTCCTTCCTCAACCGCCGCATGAGCCGCGACAACAAGAGCGGCAACCGCCGACTGACGTCGCAAGTCTTCTCGCTCGCCACCGCCGTGGCTTTCCAAAACCCGATGCAGTTCTTCGCCCTCGCGCCCAACAACCTCACCGACGCCCCGGCCGAGTGTATCGACTTCCTCAAGAGCGTCCCCACAACGTGGGACGAGACGCGTCTCATCGACGGCTACCCCGGCAAATACGTCGTCCTCGCCCGAAGGAGTGGCGATATGTGGTATCTTGCCGCCATCAATGGAACGCCGGAGACACTCAAAATCGAGGTCGCCCTTCCTTTCGCCCCCGATTCGCAAGTCGCCCTCTACACCGACGGCAAGACCGTAGACGACGTCAACCTCGACACCGTCACCAACAATCCTAAACTCGGCAAGCTGACCATTAAGCCGCAAGGCGCGGCAGTCATGGTCGGCAAGTAGCCCTTAGGCGGAATCGCTACAAAACAAAGCGAGGCGTGGAATGAGAATTCCACGCCTCGCTCCATTTTTCTTCTACGCCCTACGCCTTTCTCCTGAGTTTCAAAAACAGGGTCGCGACCCACAGGTAGGCCAAGCTCCCCAGGGCGCCGCCCAGCGTGTCCGCAATCCAGTCATATACCGAACACGACCGCCCGGGCGTAAAACTCTGGTGCAGCTCGTCAGCAATGCCGTAGACGGAGGTCAAAATGGCGGGGATTGCCCATTTCGTCCATCTGTCCCGTCCCGCGCCGTTGAATCCAAACGCTATCCAAAACGCAAGTCCGCCGAAGCACACCGTGTGGACGAGTTTGTCCGCGCCGAAAAAGGTGGGCATGCTCTCGATGGTTGGCATCGACGACAGCGTGCAGCTCGTCACGGCTATCGCCACGGCCGGAATCCATCGGGCAATGCTGAGTAGTTTCGTATTCAAGGTGTTACGCTATTTTATCTCGCTACCCTCAAACGTTACGTCTATCGTGCCGGGCATCTGGCCAACAGCGATTCCCTTGAGGGTGACAGTCGCCTTGCCGTCCTTGATAGTGCCGCCATCGAATGTGCCGACTACATCTTTCGTGCCGCCTGGCATCGGACCCATCTCGAATTGCGTGCTCGTTGTGAACAGGCTCGCGCGCGAGAGCTCGAGGCTGTTGTCCGACGCCTTTGCCACTACGACGCTGTCCACGCCAAAGCTGCCGAGCTTAATGGTGCCCATTTGGGCGACCTCGATGACGCGGCTTGCGAATGAGATGTTGGCGAATTCACCCTTAGCGTCGGGGGCGATGTCCACGGTGTCGGCCGTCTCAAATTTCATCTCCTGGTTTAGTACGTTGACCGACAATGTCGCCGTGCCCGCATATCGGGCTGTAGGGATGGCCGCGGAGCTGCTGTCTTTGTCGTCGTCGTCATCATCGCACGAGGCGAACACGGAAAGGCTGCCGACAAGCGCCGCCATGAGCCATACTCTTTTCTTCATTGTTTTAGATGTTTAGTTAATTAGTGACAGATTGTTCGGCAAATGTAACGCTTTTGGGCCAATAGGGGAGGATGCCCATATACAAAACGGAAATTCGTAACTAATTTTACCATGCATTCCCCCTCCGAATCCCAATGCGTCTAATATTCAGATACATCCGCCCCTTCCTCGCTCTGGCGCTCCTGGCGCCACTGTGCGTATTGGCCGAGGTCGTGGCGGAGGTCTGCCAACCCGACCTCATGGCCCGCATTGTCGACGACGGAATCATAGGCCGAAATGCCGAAATCCTCTTCCCGACGAGCCTCAAGATGCTCTCCCTCATGCTCATAGGCTTCGGCGGTGGGCTTGTCTCCATCTACGCGGCAGCCAAGGTCTCCTACGGGATGGGCGCCAATCTGCGGGCCGACCTCTACGCCCACGTCATGAGGCTCTCTTTCGCCGATGTCGACAGGCTCGAAGCGGCGTCGCTCATAACACGAATGACCGACGACGTCACTCGGGTTCAGCAAGTTGTGCAGGCCTCCATGAGGCTTCTTTTCCGCGCGCCGTTCCTTTTCTTCGGGGCCATTGTCATGGTTTTGTCCATAAACACAAAGGTGTCGGTGGTCATAGTCTCTGTCATGTTCATCTCTTTCTCGCTGATTCTGTGGCTGATGCGTCTGGCTTTCCCTCGTCTCATGAGCGTCCAAAGGGGTCGCGACGCCCTTACGGCCAGTGTGCGCGAGATTCTTGTCGGCATCCGCGTCGTAAAGGCCTACACCAATGAGCCGATGGAGCTTAGCCGTTTCGACTCGGCCAACGAGTGCCTTGCCCATAAGGCGGTCTGGGCGAGCCGTGTCTCGTCGTGGCTCATGCCCGTGGTGACGTTCGCCATCAACATGGCCGTGGTCCTTGTCCTATATTTCGGCGCGATAGAGGTCGGTCGCGAGCAAATGGGCGTGGGGGGCATCATGGCCACTATCAGCTACCTGGCCCAAATCCAGATGTCGCTCATGATGGCTTCGCGCGTCATTGAGAGCGTCACACAGGCGAGGGCCTCGCTCAGCCGCATCGGCGAGATTCTCTCCGCGCCTACCGAGGAGGAGCGCGACTCGCTCTCGCCCGCGGGCGTTGGCCGTGCGCCTTTCACCGATGGCGATGTCGTTTTCCGCAATGTCTCTTTCGCCTACCCCGTCGGCTCCTCATTCCGCCTCACCAACGTCTCTTTCTCCATTGCGCAAGGGCGAACGCTCGCCATAATGGGCGAGACAGGCTCCGGCAAGTCCACCATAGTCAGCCTCTTAGCCCGTTTCTACGACCCCCTCGAGGGCCAGGTCCTCATTGGCGGAGTCGACCTCAAGGCCATTGCCCGCTCCTCTTTCCGTTCCCGCGTGGCGGTGGTCTCGCAGTCGCCTTCACTCTTTAGCGGCACGTTTCGCCATAATCTTGCCATGGCCAACCCCTCCGCGTCGACCGACGATATGCGGCAGGCTCTTGCGGCGGCCGCCTTGGCCGATTTCGTCGACTCTCTCCCCGAAGGGCTCGATTCGCATGTCGAGCAAGGGGGGCGAAATCTTTCAGGCGGTCAACGTCAACGCCTTTGCGTGGCTCGGGCTTTGGTCGCGCGCCCCGCGCTTCTCGTCCTGGACGACAGCCTCTCCGCGCTCGACGCAGCAACCGAACGCCGTGTGCGCGCGGCTCTCGCTTCACTGCCTTGCACCAAGGTCATCGTCACCCAACGTGTCTCGGTGGCCATGACGGCCGACAAGATTCTCCTTTTGGCCAATGGGCGCGTCGAGGACCAAGGCCACCATTCCGAGCTTCTCGAGCGCTCCCTTTCCTACCGCCAGATTTTCGCTTCGCAGTCTTTCCAATCATAAGCTACAAGACCCCAGATGATCAGCCCTTTCGCGCGCCGCCTACCGGTCGGGACTCGCCCCGCCGCCCGTCTTAAGAACGGGTGGCGCACGTTGTGGCGGCTCTTGCCATATTGGCGTCCGCAGTGGCCGCTACTCGTGGTCGTGGTGGTCTGTTCGTCTGTCTGCGTGGCGTCCACGGTTCTTGCCCCGGTCGTGGTCGGCCACACTGTCGATGGCTGCATCGCAGCCCCGTCCGGTGGCGTGCCGTCGCTGCTTGTCAAGAATCTCGCCCTCCTTGCCGCAATGTATGTCGCCGGCCTCTTGGCCGGCTGGGCGCAAGATTTGGCAATGTCCGCGGCCTCCCAGAGGGTCGTGTCGTCGCTGCGCCGTCAGATGATGTCGCATCTCTTGTCGCTCGACGTGGCTTTTTTCGATTCCCATCCCAGGGGCTATGTCATAAGCCGCTTCACTTCCGATGTCGACCAAATCCGCGACGGCATGGGCCTTACGCTTCTCCAGATGCTTTCCACGGTCGTCACCATCTTCGCCATGTCGCTGACCATGTTGTCGCTCAGTTGGCAACTCACTCTCGCCACGTGCCTATCAGTGCCTCTCGTGGTTTTCTTTTCGCGCCGAGTCATACGCCGCTCACATTTACTCTTCTCGCGCCAGCAGGCCGCCTCAGGCCGGCTTACTTCGATCGTCGAGGAGGGCGTAAGCGGCATTAAGACAATACGTTCGCTCAACCCCGACGCTACGCGCCCCGATTCTTTCGCTGCCGCCAACGACGAGTTGCGCTCCGTCGGCGCCAAGGCGCAGATGAATAGCGGCGTGCTTATGCCGACGCTGCGTCTTTTAGACAATTTTTCATATATGCTTGTGGCCACCATCGGAGGGCTGATGGCTCTAAGCGGCGCGGTCTCCGTAGGTCTCATTCAGTCATTCCTTCTCTACACGCGCCAATTCTTGCGCCCCGTCAATATGGCTGCCACGCAGGTCAATGCCATTCAGAGCGCGCTGGCCGGGGCAGAGCGTATTTTCGAGATGCTCGACTACCGCCCCACCGCGCCAGCCCAAACAGCGGCGCCAGCCCCCCGTCGCGTAGTCCGAGGCGATGTGGTTTTTGACGATGTCTCGTTCACCTACCCATCCGGCCGCAAGGCCCTGTCCCACGTCTCGCTACATGCCCGTCCGGGGCAGCTCGTGGCAATCGTCGGATCCACGGGCGCGGGCAAGTCCACACTCGTCAATCTCCTGATGCGTTTCTACGATGCCGACGACGGACATATCCTCATCGACGGGGTCGACGTCCGTTGTTTCAGTGTAAACGAGCTACGCCGCTCCATGGCAGTCGTCCTTCAGGAGCCGACACTCTTTTCCGAGTCCGTAGCCTACAATATTTGGTATGGCGACGTGTCCCGACGAGCCGATGCCGACGTGTCCGAGAGTGCGCGTCTCGCCATGGCCGCCACCTTTGTTGAGTCGTTGCCGGGCGGCTACGCCGAGCACATTTCCGACGACTGCACGCTCAGCACGGGCCAGCGGCAACTAATCTCCATCGCGCGGGCCATGCACAGCCCCGCGCCAATCCTCATCCTCGACGAGGCGACGAGTTGTGTCGATTCGCGAACCGAGGAGCTTTTGCAAGACGCGCTCGAGAATCTTTCCGTCGGGCGAACATGTATCGTCATCGCCCATCGCCTCAGCACAGTACGGCGCGCCGACCAGATTGTCGTGCTCGCCGACGGCCATGTCGCCGAGGTCGGCACCCATGAGCTGCTCCTGCGCCGCAAAGGCGTCTACAAGTCCCTTTTAGACAGCCAGTTCGCCCAGGATTGAGCCCGCTACTTCGCCGGCTCTCTCTTCTTGAAAGTCAATATGAACGCCACGCACACAATTGCCGAGTACGAGGCGAATATCAACCACGACGTACGCCATCCGGCCATCTGCTCCGCAGCCCCCGTCTCAGAGTAAACAAAATGATTCACAACAAATTGCGCGCCGAGTGTCCCAATGGCCGCGCCCAACCCGTTAGTCATCAGCATAAACAAGCCTTGGGCACTCGACCTTTTCGACGGCTCCACTTCCTTGTCCACAAATAGCGACCCTGATATGTTGAAAAAGTCAAACGCAACGCCATAAACCACCATCGACAGCGTGAGGGCTATAAGGCCCGGCATGACCGGCGACCCGATTCCGAAAAATCCAAACCGCAGAAACCAAGCCGCCATCGAGATTATCATCACGGCGCGGATTCCATATCTCTTTAAGAAGAAGGGTATCAGCAAAATGCACAGCGTCTCAGATATTTGCGATAGCGAGATAAGCAAATTCGCGTGCTCGGCGAAATACGAACCCTCATACTCGGGCAAGGACCCGAAGTGAGATATGTAAGGGCTAGCGTAACCGTTGGTTATTTGCAGAGAGACCCCCAAAAGCATCGAGAAAAGGAAAAACAAAAACATCCTTGGCGTCTTCATAAGGCTGAAGGCGTCCAAGCCCATCCGCTCCCGCCACGTCTTGACGTTAGCCCCATCTTTATTCACTCGGCAGCGCGGAAGGGTCAACGCGTATACGCCCAATGCCAGACCCCATGCGCCGCTCACCATGAACTGCCACGCCGATTGCTGGAAACCAAGCAAGTCGACCATCCACATCGAGACCAAAAAACCTATCGTCCCGAATATCCTTATCCGCGGAAACTCGCCGACAGTGTCAAGACCCGAACCCTGCATCGCCGAGTAAGCCACAGAGTTCGACAGCCCCAACGTCGGCATATAGAAGGCCACCGCCAGCGCATACCACGGGAATATGTCGCCAAAAGACAAGTCCGGGGTCGTCTCGCAAAAATACCACACCGCGACCATCAACAGACCCGACGCCATGTGCGACAACCCCAACAGCCGCTGGGCCTCAATCTTACGGTCCGCCAATATCCCGAACACCGTCGGCATCACAATCGACACCCAACCCTGGACTGAATAGAAATACCCTATCGTGTCGCCCAACCCCTTCGACGCCAAGAAATTACTCATTGAGGTCAAATACGCGCCCCACGTGGCAAACTCCAAGAAAAAAAGCGTCGTCAGACGCAAACGTAATGACATGTCAGCGAAAAAATTTTTGTAATGCTTTCCCTATACTTATCAACGACAACGGGCCGGCACCGCGCGACGACCGGGACGCGAGCCCCCAACGCCCACAATGACAGCCCATGCCGTCCGAATCTTCTGCGGGCCCGACGAGGCGTCTCTCACACTCAAAACGCACTGCGTCAAACCATTGCCAACGTAAATATACGCACTTCTACCCATTCGCCGCCTTTTTTTTGCCCCGAAGTTTGAAAATTCATGCGCTATTTGCTTTCTTTGCATCGTCATTCGCGCCAACTATCTATCGAGGCCAAATGACAATGCCGTAATGACAACGCCTCAAAACGGCACAAATGCCACAAAAGCCAACCCCTTGAGCTTAACCTGGCACCCCCCGAAAACAAGAATTTATTAACCAAAACAAAGACAAAATCATGTCAGAAGAAATTGCAGCAAAAGTAAAGGCAATTATCGTTGACAAACTCGGTGTTGACGAGAATGAGGTTACCGAAAACGCTAGCTTCACCAACGACCTCGGAGCCGATTCCCTCGACACTGTTGAGCTCATCATGGAGTTTGAGAAAGAGTTCAGCGTAAGCATCCCCGACACCGAGTCTGAGAACATCAAGACCGTCGGCGATGCCATCCAATACATTCGTGACCACCAGAACTAATCCGACTTCACGGCTGAATTTATGGAGCTGAAAAGAGTAGTAGTTACGGGCTTAGGTGCTATCACGCCCCTGGGCAACAATCTCGCCGACACTTGGCACGGTCTCGTTTCTGGCGTCAGCGGTGCTGCGCCCATAACACACTTCGACGCCACCAAATTCAAGGCAACTTTCGCCTGCGAAGTCAAAAATTTCGACGGTAACAAGATTCTCGGCAAAGACGCCAGAAAAATGGACCTCTTCACGCAGTACGCTATCGTAGCTGCCGACGAGGCCATCAAAGATGCGGCTTTCAACTTCGACAACGAAGACAAAAACCGTATTGGCGTCATCTGGGGCACGGGCATCGGAGGAATCAAGACCTACTTCGAGGAAGCAAGAGACTACGTCCTCGGCGACGGAACACCACGCTTCAGCCCCTTCTTCATCCCCAAAATCATTGCCGACATCGCGCCAGGACACATCTCCATCCGACACGGACTCGGTGGACCAAACTTCGGAACCGTCTCCGCCTGCGCATCATCGACAACCGCGCTCGTGGCAGCCTTCGACCTCATCCGCCTCGGCAGGGCCACGGCCATTGTCAGCGGCGGCTCTGAGGCTCCAATAACC
>JAFPDB010000075.1 GCA_017390085.1 Bacteroidales bacterium
GCCAACGCCCACGACTTCATAATCCAGCAGGAGAACGGCTACGACACCATTGTCGGAGACCGAGGCTCCAACCTCTCCGGTGGACAGCGTCAGCGAATCAGCATAGCCCGCGCAATTCTCCGAAACCCCGACATCCTCATACTCGACGAGGCCACGTCGGCTCTCGACACCGAGAGCGAGAAACTCGTCCAAGAGGCTCTCGACAAGCTCCTCAAAGACCGGACCTCAATCGTCGTAGCCCACCGACTCAGCACCATCCGCCACGCCGACATGATTTGTGTCTTCAGCGAAGGGCGAATCGTCGAGAGGGGAACCCACGACGAGCTTATGGCCCTCAACGGCTACTACCGCAAGCTCAACGACCTGCAAAACAGCTAATCCGCCCCCTCCCCATGCCTTGCCACAAGTTAGCCCTCCCGCTCATCGCCATCGCCGCGGCCCTCTGCTCCTGCGGAGGTTACGAGGCTGCGCAAAAGGCCTATTCGCTCGGCGAATACGAGAAAGCTTCGAGACTCTTCAACGCCCAGAAAGACGAGAAGAACAGCTCGCGCAAGGCCGAGGAGTGCTTCCTCATGGGCGAATGTTACCGACGGCTCGGCATGACCTCCAAGGCCGCGTCGGCCTACCAGAAAGCGGTCCGCCTCCACTACGACGACGACCTGGCAATCCTCCGCCTCGCCGACTCATATCGCGCCCTCGGCAAGTTCGACGAGGCAGAGGCCGCCTATACCGTGTACTCCGACCGCCACAAGACCGATCTCCGCACAGGCGTAGGCAGGGCCTCAGCAAAGATGGCCAAAAGCCAATGGAACGAGCTGAACCCCAAGGCGACGGAATCCGTCGATAGCGGCTACGTCGTCAAGCCATTTTCCGAAATCAACAGCAAGTTCTCCGACTTTTGCCCCTCCTTCGTTGGCGACGCTTTCGAGGTCGTCTATTTCAGCTCCATGCGGATGCAGAAGAAAAAAAAGAAGGCGAACAAGATTACGGGGCAAGCCAACTCCACAATCTACATGTCCCGCGTCGACGCCCAAGGCAAGTGGACCTACCCCGAGCCGCTCGAAGAGCCTTTCGGAGCTAAGGGAATGGATGACGGCGTGGCGTACGTCTCCCCCGACGGGAGAACAATGCTATTCACCCGATGCCCCCTCACCGACCAGGAGGGTAGCCCCGCCCAAGCCTACGAGATGAAAAGGGAGGGCGGCCGATGGTCCGACCCCGTGCGCGTCACACCGGGAGGCGACTCCACGCTCATGGTCGCCCATCCCACGCTAAGCCCCGACGGCCAGACGCTCTATTTCGTCAGCGACCGCAAAGAGGGCGGCTTAGGTGGTCTCGACATCTGGAAGAGCCTCCGAAACGTCGACGGGTCGTGGGGGCCGGCTCAAAACATGGGGCCGATGGTCAACACCCAAGGCGACGAGATGTTCCCCTACGTCAGGCAAGACGCAACGCTCTATTTCAGCAGCGACGGGCATAAAGGCTACGGCGGCCTCGACCTTTTCAAGGCCGTCGAGCGTGAAGACGGGCGGCTCGAGGTCGTCAACATGGGGCTGCCAATCAACAGCACTGCCGACGATTTTGGCATCGCCTTCATGGGC
>JAFPDB010000076.1 GCA_017390085.1 Bacteroidales bacterium
GAGTGTGGGAGATGTACTTTTTGTTTTTGGGGTGGTACGGCGCTGGATGGACCGGAATTCAGGACACATTGTAAGCCGGTTTCCGCAGGCAAAGAGGATGGTGAGCCTCATGAGCGGGGTCTCGACTGGCCGGTTCAGCCTAATGGTGGCGGAGGAGCTGGCTATTATCTTGGCCGGGACGTGGCTTTACGTGGAGGGTTGCCCAATGCCGCTGGTGTGCCTATTCTACGGGTATGGTCTTCATCTCGTGGTCCATGTGGTTCAATTTGCCGCCATGCGCGGGTATGTGCCGGGGATAGTGACGGCCGTGGCGGAGTTGCCCTTCGTGGCGTACTTGGCGACGGACATTGCGGCGGGGTACTCGGTGACGGAGAACGCGCTGCTGGCTCTCGTTGGAATAGTCTTCGCGGGGGCTAACGTCGTGCTGGTTCATTGGCTGTTTGAGGGGAAGTAGCCTTCGGTCGTTCAGAACGATAATTGCGAAATGGGGGTGTCGGAAGAGAAATCTTTCGATAGGGCCTCGAACTCGGGTGTGCGGGCGACGTGTATTTTGTCGTCGTCGCCAAGGGAGTCGAGGCGTTGGCAGATGAGGCGTGGGGTGATGATGGACGAGGCGAGAGCTGGGATGAAGATGCGTTCTTCCTTCTCGTTTGTGGATTTTAGCTCTTCGAGAAGATGCGCCTCCTTAAGTTTCTCGACTAAAGAAAAGAATAAGATTTGCGGGATTTCGATTTCGTTTGCCAACTGGATGCCGGTGACCCGTTTTTGATTCTCGAAATACTTTACGGACTTATACATGATGAGCAGGGAGTATGTCCTCCTCAGGTTCGCACTTATGATATGCACCCCCCTATTGAGTGAGTATTGAGAGACGTTTTGTATGGAGAAGGCGATTTTGCAGCCAGCGAGGACGATGGTCCAGGAGAGTTGCAGCCAAGCGAGGAGAAGCGGGAGAAACGCGAAGCTGCCGTAGATGAGTCCGGCGGAATTGACTCCTACTTGGAAAGTGATGTAGACCCATTGGGCGATTTGGAAAGCAGTTCCCGTGACGATGCCCGAGATGATTGCCGGGACGAATTTGACCTTGGCGTTGGGCATGATGAGGTAGGTGAGGGTGAAGACGACCCAAATGAGCAAGAAAGGCGAAATGGTCAGGACAACATCTTGAAAGGTGTCGTTGATGATGATTGTGGAGCGGAGGGCGATGTTGGCGCCAAGAACCGTTATGAGGAGGATTGGTGCGAATATGATGATGCAGACGTAGTCGGTGAGTTTGCGGAGCATGGACCTGGGTGTGCGGACGCACCACATGTAATTGAATGTGGACTCGATTTTGTCGAGCAGCTTGAAGACGGAGTACAAGAGCATTACGACTCCGATTCCTGCAATCAGCCCGCCTTTGGCGTTGTCGAGTGTGTTTGACACAAAATCAAGGATGTAGGTTGCGCTCTCGGCAGAAGCTATGTTCTCCGTGATGTAAGATTGGAGGATGCTGTCGAGTCCGAAACCTTTGGCGATGGCGAAAGCGAGCGCGAGGACGGGAATGAGAGAGAGGAGCGTGTAGTAGGTGAGCGCGGAAGCCTGGACCATGGCTTTTTGCTCCAAGAACTCGCGGGCTGTCATGACTACGATTTTGGCGACGTGGATTGCGGCGCGGGTGAAACGGCCGAATCGGCGGTCGTCTTGACTCCAAATATCGTTGTTTACGAAGTCGACTACACGTTTGACTACAATCTTGGTGTCCATGGGGGATGGTTTTTCTTGTGAGTGAAAGAGGAAATCCCTCGACCGCAAATTCTCTATGCGACCGAGGGATGTGTAATGATTGGTCAGCCTGTGCGGCTTTCGCTTATTTCTTTGCGGCGGCAGCGGCAGCCTCAGCGGCTTTGGCGGCACGAGTGGCCTTGACGGCGGCGACGACTGCGGTCTTGGCGTTGAGAATCTCGAGGTTGTCGTATTGGAGGGCGCCGACCTTGATTACCTGGCCGAGGCCAAGGGAGGTGATGTCGACTTCGAGGCGGTCTGGGAGGTTTGCAGGGAGGCCCTTGACGTTGAGCTTACGCATC
>JAFPDB010000077.1 GCA_017390085.1 Bacteroidales bacterium
CAACAACTGCCTCGCCGAATTCTCCATGCCGCTCACGCTCAGCAGGCTCGACCAGCTCTCGCTCGGACAGCGCAAGAAAGTCATGCTGAGCTTCGCAATAGCCTCCGGAGCCAAAACCATACTCATGGACGAACCCTCCAACGGACTCGACATCCCCAGCAAAGCCCAATTCCGAAAAGTAATGGCATCCGCCATGACCGACGACAGGCTCATCGTAATCTCCACACACCAAGTCCACGACGTCGAAAACCTCCTCGACAACATCGTCATCATCGACAACGACAGCATCCTGCTCAACAAGAGCATGGGCGACCTCTCCGAACAACTCGCCTTCCTCACCGTCGCGCCGGGCGAGACTGTCCCCGAAGTCCTATACTCAGAACCAAGCATAGGCGGAATAAACGTCATATGCAACCGCCAACCCGACCAAGACGAGACCCAAGTCAACCTCGAGATGCTCTTCAACGCCGTCTCCAAAGGCCTCTTCAAACAATAGCACCCTGCACCATTCACAACAACACCTCCAACAACCACACACCAAAATGAAAAAGACTTTTGCAATAATCGCCTCCGTATCCCTCGCACTCGCAACCTGCTCCTGCATAATCGAGAAACGCCACTCCGCCGACGGCACCCTCGCCCCAGGCCTCGCCGGCAACTCCTTCAAAGTCGAGGAGTTCGACAAACTCGACCTCTCAGGCTCAGGCACCATCATCTACACCCAAGCACCAGCCGACAGCATCCGAATCGAAGGCAAACCCGAAGACATAAAACTCCTCGAGCTTACCCAAGAAGGCTCAACAGTCTACATCGGCTGGAAAGACCGCAACGTCAAGAGATTCCGCAACGGGGCGCACGGCCGCATCAACATCTACGTCTCATCCCTCAACCTCAAAGACGTACACCTCAGCGGCTCGTCCGACTTCCACGCCAAAAAACTCATCAAAGTCGACGACCTCAGAATCTCCAGCAGCGGCTCGTCCGACATCAAAATCGACCGCATCGAGGGACACAGCATAAAAGTCGGCACCTCGGGCGCCGGCGACATCGAAATCGACAGCGCCGCCGTCAACACCTTCTTCGCCCGAACAAGCGGAGCAGGCGACATCGAGGCCAGCCTCCACAACACCGACGAGATCGACATCCACGTCTCCGGAGCCGGCGACGTCAACCTCGACGTCAACAACTGCGGCGACATCAACCTCGACATCTCCGGCGCCGCAAGCATCGACCTCAAAGGCACCGCACGCTCGCTCACCAAGAACAAGTCAGGAATGGCATCCATCAACACCGACAACCTCACCCTCTCCCAAAAATAAAACCCTCCCCACCAGATGAAAAGCCTCTCACTCCGCAGGCTCGCGCTCACAATGCGCTACCTCGGCGGCATCTCACTCCCCAAATACATCTCCACGGCCGGAATAACCTTCGCCGTCACCGTCATAGCGTTCGTCGTCTCCGACAACAGCTTCTTCTCCGGCTACGCGCCCTCCCCGCTCGCCTTCTTCCCCTACGCCCTCTGCCTCGCCATCGCCATCTCATTCTTCCTCGCCACGATGTTCGAAGGGACCAAGGCGCGCCGCGACCACTTCGCCAACCTGCTCATGCTCCCCGCCTCCAACGCCGAGAAATTCATAGCCTCGCTCATCATGAACGTCGTAGCGCCATCCTTCGCCATGTCGATCGGATTCCACCTCGCCGTCCTCATCATGTTCCCCAACGCGCTCGTCGACCTCTTCCTCCATGGCGGCATCTGCTCACTCGTCACACTCACCGACAACCTCCAGGCCGACATAACCATCGACCTCGACAACACACTGCTCGTCGGCACCGTCGCCGCCACAATCATGGCCCACGCCTCCATAGCATCGCTCTACATTCTCGGCGGACTACTTTTCAGCCGCTCACGATGGCTCCTCACCACCATCCTCTTCATCGTCTTCTCCTTCCTCTTCCTGCGCTGCATCGGGGCCGTCATCGACTCCATCGACTTCGACGAGTACCGCGTCAACCCCGAGGCCGCCGTCTGGTGGGCCGCAGCCTTCTGCTCCATCCTCACCATCACCCTCACCTCACTCGCCTACCGGCTCTTCAAACGCAGGCAAGCCGCCCAAGCCTCCCTGCTCAACATTTAGTCACTCCCCACTAACAATCTGAATATGACGACTTTCAACCCGGACCGAGCCATCTTCCTCCAAATGGCAGACAGGCTCTGCGACGAAATCATCTCTGGAACCTACGCCGAAGGTGACAGAGTCCCCAGCGTCAGAGACTACGCCGTCAGCCTTCAGGTCAACACAAACACTGCCGTCAAAACCTACGAGTTCCTAAGTCGAGACGGCATCATCTACAACAAAAGAGGAGTCGGATACTACGTCTCCGACGGTGCTAAACAAAAAATCATGAACGAAAGAAAAGAAGATTTTTTCAACAACGCCCTCCCTGAGTTCTTCCGACAGATGAAACTCCTCAACATCAGCATAGACGAAGTTTGCGAACAATACAAGGCACGGACGGAGAAAACAAACTAACCACCACACAAACAAGAATACTAAACCAAATATCAGCTCAATTCAGATATTATTTCCAAATATCTACTAAAACCAAGAATCACCTCCTAACACCCTACATGAACATCCCACATCACGCACAGCAGGCAACACAAGCCTAACTGCATGAAACACAAAAGATTTGGACATTACAACCATAATCACTAAATTCGCGACTGTTCATATAGGCGTTAGCAACGTTGATAGGGGACCACGGTCCCCTATTTTGTTATAGCAAAACCACCCCAACCACGCAAATGATCTCCAAAGAGCAAGTACTCGAGGCTGTCTCACAAAAAATCTCCGACGACGGCAACTTCATCGTCGAGCTCACAATCTCCACCGACAACGACATACGCCTCGTCGTCGACGGCGACAACGGAATCCCCATCTCCTACTGCGAAGAACTCGACGCCCTAATCGAAACCGCGCTCGACCGCGACAAAGAAGACTACGCACTCGAAGTCTCATCCGCCGGCATAGGAGCCGAACTCAAAGTCACCAGGCAATTCCGCAAAAACATCGGCAACAAAGTCGAAGTGACAATGCCCAACGGCTCCTGGATACGAGGCATCCTGCTCGACGCCGACGACGAGGGATTCGACATCCAGACCGAGGAAAAACGCAAAGTCGAAGGCCAAAAAAAGAAACAAACCTTCACGACCGTCACGCACTACCTCCGCTCCGATGTCAAAATGGTACGCGACATAGTCGAGTTCTAACACCCGACACCAACTCCCCAACACCAGCAGCAAAAAACAAAAGGACACATAACCTTCTTAAAGACAATAGGTTGTAATGGAAAGCAACAATCTGATTGATACTTTCGCAGAGTTCAAAGAACTCAAAAACATCGACAGGGCCACAATGGTCCGCATCCTCGAAGAAGCATTCCGCGGAGTCCTCGTCAAACAATTCGGCACCGACTCCAACTTCAACATCATCATCAACGCCGACAAGGGCGACTTCGAAATCTGGCGAAGCCGAACAGTCGTCGAAGACGGGGCCGTCGACGACGACAACCTGCAAATAGCACTCTCCGAAGCCAAGAAAATCGACGCCGACTTCGAAATCGGCGAAGAAGTGACCGACGAAGTCAAACTCAAAGACTTCGGACGAAGGGCCATACTCTCACTCAAACAAAACCTCGCGGGCCTCGTAATGGAGCTCGAGAAAGACGTCCTCTTCAACAAATACAAAGAGAAAATCGGCCAAATCATCACAGGCGAAGTCTACCAAGTATGGAAAAGAGAAGCCCTCATCAGAGACGACGACGGCAACGACCTCATACTCCCCAAAAGTGAGCAAATACCGGCAGACTACTTCCGCAAAGGCGACACCGTCAGAGCCGTAGTCTCGCGAGTAGAGTTCAAAAACAACAACCCGCTCATCATCCTATCCCGAATCTCGCCAGTCTTCCTCGAAAGACTCTTCGAAAACGAGGTCCCAGAAGTCTTCGACGGCCTCATCACCATCCACAAAATCGTCCGCATGCCGGGCGAGAGAGCCAAAGTCGCCGTCGAATCCTACGACGACCGAATCGACCCCGTCGGCGCCTGCGTCGGCATGAAAGGCTCACGCATCCACTCCATCGTCCGCGAACTCCGCAACGAGAACATCGACGTCATCAACTACACCAACAACATACAACTCTACATCCAGAGAGCCCTTAGCCCAGCCAAAATCAACCGCATCAACGTCGACCAGGACAACCGCCGCGCCGAAGTCTACCTCGACGCCAAAGAAGTCTCCATGGCCATCGGAAAAGGCGGCAGCAACATCAAACTCGCAATCCAGCTCACCGGCTACGACATCGACGTATTCCGCGAGCAAGCTGAGACCGTCGACGACGTACGCCTCG
>JAFPDB010000078.1 GCA_017390085.1 Bacteroidales bacterium
AAAGAGCTAACAGCCCTCCAAAATTAAAGGTTTTGGAACTTTATGAAGTAATAGGGAAAAGATAGAACTTTAATAAAGAAATTATATCTTTGCGTCTTATATTAATGACAACTAATTAAAAAGCACTAATAACAAAATCATGAAACAGACAAGACTCCAAATCTTTGGAACTCTCGGTTTGGCTCTCCTCATCTCCAGCTGCAGCGGCTTGGAGAAGATGAAAGAGGGAGCTAAGCAGATTCAGTACAAGGTTGATCCTGAGGTCCTCGAGGCTCACCAGGGCAAGGTCGCTATGTCCTTCACCGCTAATGTCCCCGCCAAGATGTGGGATAAGAAGACGGTCGCCGAAATCACCCCTATCCTCACCTACGAGGGTGGCCAAGACGTCTACCCCTCCATCAATGTCCAGGGTGAGGCCGCACAGAGCAACGGACAGACCATCAGCTTCACCAACGGTGGCCAAATCAAGTATCCGAAGCAGGAGATCGACTTCAAGGACGCTCAGAGAGTCTCCGACCTCATCGTCCGCATCAAGTTCACCCGCGGCAGCAAGTCTTTCGAGATCACCTCTAAAGAACTCCAGATGCCACCACTCGCCAAGGGCGTAATCGCAACTTCCACTCTCCTCGGCGACCAACCCGGCCTCAGTGCCGCCTCAAAGGACAAGTTCGTCCGCGACAATGTCGAGGAGAAAGTAGCTGAAATCGTCTACCTCATCAACCAAGCCGAGGTTCGCAACGGCCAGCTCAAGAAGGAGGACGTCGTAGCCATCAACAAATACATCAAAGAGCTCAACGACGCCGAGAAGAAGAGCATCAAGAGCATCGCCGTCTCCGCCTACGCTTCGCCCGACGGCTCCACCGACATCAACACCAAGCTCTCCGAGAAGCGCGAGAACTCCGCTACCAAGTACCTCGAGAAGAGCCTCAAGAAGGCTAAAGTCGAGGCTCAAATCGAGGCCAACGCCACCCCTGAGGACTGGGACGGCTTCAAGAAGGCTGTAGAGACCAGCGACATCCAAGACAAGGACCTCATCATCCGCGTCCTCTCCCTCTACTCCGACCCCGACGTCCGTGAGAAGGAAATCAAGAACCTCTCTGCCGTCTACAAGGTACTCGCCAAGGAGATTCTCCCTGGCCTCCGTCGCTCCACCATCACCGTCACCGGCGAACTCAAAGGCAAGACCGACGAAGAGATCAAGACCGCTTCCAAAGACTCCCTCACCCTCGAAGAGCTCCTCTTCGGCACCACCCTCGAGACCGACCTCGACAAGCAGGTCGCATTCTACGATGCCGCCATCAAGAACTACCCCAACGACTACCGCGCCTTCAACAACAAAGGTGTAGTCCTCTACAAGAAGGGCGACGTCAACGCTGCTAAGGCTGAGTTCGAGAAGGCTGAGGCCATCAGCGCCGCTCCTGAGGTCGAGAACAACCTCGGCGTCATCGCTCTCGCCAACAACGACATCAACGCTGCCAAGGAGTACTTCGGCAAAGCCGCCGGCACAGGCCCAGCTCTCGACGAGAACCTCGGCGTAACAGCTCTCTTCGAGGGCGACTACGAGAAAGCAGAGTCCTACTTCACCAACAGCACCAGCTGCAACGCTGCCCTCTGCAAGATTCTCCTCGACAAGTTCGATGCCGCCATCGCCGCGCTCAACGCCAACAACGAGGAGACCGGTCTCAAGTACTACCTCAAAGCCATCGCCTTCGCAAACAAGAGCGAGAAGGATAGCGCACTCGAGAACCTCAACAAGGCTGCTAAGCTCGACGCTAAGTGGAAGACCTATGCCAAGACCGACATGGAGTTCTACGCTTACTTCAACGACTCCAACTTCAAGACCATCGTTGAGTAATAAGCAATAGAGCACCTCAGATACTCTGACTGAGGATTCACCAAAAAGCGTGGGCAAGTCTATACGATTTGCCCACGCTTTTTTCCCCTCCCCATTCCAGCGACAGGCCGAGCCTCGCCCCATGCACCTTTATTGTATTTTAGTCCACAGTTTTATAATTTCGTTCCGAATACCAATTCCATAAAATGAAGATACAACGCGAGCAAGACTACCAAGAGTTGACGACAGTCACCCGCTTCTTTGAGAAATGTGTGGAGAGATACCCCTCCAACACGCTCATGATGGAAAAGTCCAACGGAACGTGGATCAAATGGACTTATGAGGACATAAAGAGCGAGGCCTACGCTTTCGGCGCGGGGCTTCGAGTGCTGGGCTTCGCCCACGGCGACCGCGTCGCCCTTCTGAGCGAGGGCCGCAAAGACTGGCTCGTAAGCGAACTTGGGATGTTCTACGCACGACTCGTCAACGTGCCTCTCTCCGTAAAGCTCGACCCGTCCACCGAGGTCAACTTCCGCCTCAAGCACTCACGAGCAAAAGCCCTAATAGTCTCCCAAGGGCAAGCCACTAAAGTAGCCGACGCCCGAATCGAAGAGACCAGCGTCACGACGGTCATCAACCTCGACTCCCAGTCCAATGACCAGATGCTCTCTTTCAAGTCCATTTGCGACAAAGGCCGCGAGTGGCTCAAAGACGAGGCTCACGCTGCGGAAATGGCTGCCGATGTCGAAAAAATTTCCCCCGACGACCTGGCCAACATATCCTACACGAGCGGCACAACTTCCGACCCCAAGGGAATAATGCTCACCCAGCGCAACTACGCCGCCAACGCCATGCAGAGCTGCACCCGCGTTACCTTGCCCGAGACGGCCGTTACGCTCGCCATATTGCCTTGGGACCACTCCTTCGCCCACACCGTATGCCTCTATTGCTTCATGTACTACGGGGCGGCCGTAGCGGCGCAAGAGACCGGACGAACGCAGATGGAGACGCTTCGCAACATCCCCAAGAACATCAAAGAGATACGACCGACGCTCATGATGTCGGTACCCGCTCTCTCAAAAGCTTTCAAGAAGAACATCGAGTCCGCCGTCAGGGCCAAAGGCAAAACCGCATGGAGGATGTTCTCCTTCTTTGTCTCTGTCGCATACAAGTACAATGGCAACTGGAACAATCGCGGCAAAGGATGGCGAGCCTTGCTCAAACCACTAATGAGCCTCGGAAACGTATTGATATTCAATGCGGTTAAAGCCAATTTCGGAGGCCGCCTCGCCCACTTTATAGGCGGCGGCGCCTTGCTCGACATCGAATTGCAAAGGTTCTTCGCGGCAGTAGGAATTCCCATCATGCAGGGCTACGGCCTTTCTGAGGCCTCCCCCGTCATTTCCACCAACATCCTCAAGGCGGCAAAATTCGGCTCCTCTGGCATGCCCATCGGTTTCATGGACATCAAAATATGCGACCCTGACGGCAAGGAGCTCCCGCGAGGCGAGAAGGGCGAAATCGTCATTAAGGGCGATAACGTCATGAGCGGCTATTGGGACAACCCCAAAGCTACAGCCGAATGCATCAAAAACGGATGGCTCCATACGGGCGACATGGGGTTCATCGACCCCGACGGTTTCCTGTTCGTCCTCGGAAGGTTCAAGAGCCTTCTCATTGGCTCCGACGGCGAAAAATACTCTCCAGAAGGCGTTGAGGAGTCCATAGTAGACCTCTCCGACACCATTGATCAATGCATGATATACAACAACCAGAACACGTTCACTGTAGGGGTCGTCGTCCCCAATGCCGCCGCGCTCAAACGCCACGCCCAAGAGGCGGGTGTTCAGCTCGACTCGCCCCAAGGCGTCGAATTCGCCCTACGCCTCATTGGCTCGCAAATAGGCAAGTTCAGGAGGGGCGGCGAATTCGCTGGCCTACATCCCGAGCGTTGGACTCCGGCCGCCGTGGCTATTCTTCCAGAGGCTATGACCGAGGCCAACAAGATGGTTAATTCCACAATGAAAATGGTCCGAAGCCGAGTCGTCGAGCGTTACGAGGCGACTATTCAAAACCTCTACAAACCCGAGATGAAAGACATCATGAACGATGCCAACCGTGAGGCCCTCAAGACGTTCCTCGACGCCGCAAAGTGACGTCATCCCGCCATGACCTTTTCTCAAAGAGTGAGTTTGCAAGGCCTCGATTCCTGCAAGCTCACTTTTTGATTAATACCTCGGCTCGCCCATGAAGTAGGCTCTACGCTCCCGCCACAACTCTCCTATCGCAGGGTCGGCATGGCAGGAGCGAGCCTCGCTAACAAAAAAACATGTCATCTCATTAGCCGACAGAATGTGGAATTGGTGCAGGGATGCCTTCCGTAACGTGCGCGGAATATGCCGCCGCAGTCGGTTTTCGTGATTATCATCGTAGCAGGTGCTGATTATCTGCGGTTTAGCTGTTTTTCCGGAAACTGATGACAGCCCACAAGCTTGCCGCCAGGCCATATATGCACAGCGGCACGAATTGAGGCAGCAGCTGTACGAATGTGCTGTCTTTGAGGTATATATCCCTCATTGCAGCTATTATGTAGCGCAAAGGGTTGAGCCGAGTGGTCTCTTGCGCCCAGCCTGGCATCGAGGCGACGGGCGATATCAGGCCGCTCGTCATTATGAATATCACTACGAAGAAGAACATCACTATGGCCGCCTGACGCATATTGTCGCTATAATTCGAGACAGTCAGCCCGAGCGACGATATGGTCAGGATGTAAACCATGCTGAACAGGAGTATCAGGCATACCGACCCCGCCGGAACGCCCCCATGAATCTGCCAAGCCATGAGCATCGAGAAGCCCACTATGAAAACGCCTATTATCCAGTAGGGTATCATTTTCGAGAGGATAAGTTCAATCTTCGAGATTGGCGTGACGTTTATCTGCTCTATCGTCCCGCGCTCTTTCTCACCCACCACGTTCAACGCCGGCAAGAAGCCCACCAGCAATGCCAGCGTCATGGCCATAAGGGCTGGAATCATGTACGGCTTGTAGTCCAATGCCGAGTTGTAGAGGTAACGGGGCTCGACAGAAATGGGCCTGCGCGTCGCCACCCCCTTTTCCGAGTTGAGCTCACGCGCGTATTGCGTCACAATTTGCGCCAGATACGAGTTCCCGAGTCCGCCCTTCATGCCGTTCACGGCGTTCACCGAGACCATCACGTCCGTCTCGCTCGAGCGGTTGAGGTTGTGTTCAAATCCGCCCCCTATCGTCACGATAAAGTCCACGCTCCCCTCTTCCAGCAAGTCATACGCAGTGCCGTAGTCGCGACACGTGGCGTACAGGTTGAAACACTCCGACGCTTGCAGTTTCCGCGTCAAGCGCGACGATAGGGTCGAGTGGTCAAGATCTACCACCGCGATGTTCAAGTTCCGAACCTCTTGCGTGGCAATGCGCGGGACCACGTTCATCATCGCCACCGGCAGCAAGACGATAATCACGGGCAACAGCCTGTTGCGGAATAATTGCTTGAATTCTTTCGCCAGAAGATATGGTAACGCACTCATGTCAATCAGTTTCAGCAGTTTTCTTATGCGAGCCTTGTCCTGAAGAACCGCCATGCCAGGAGCATGAACGCCAACCCTTCCGCCGCGAGGGCGGCAATCTCCGTGGCGACGTGTTCAACGCCGACACCCTCGATCATGATTTTCCGCGATGCCGAGATGAACCATTTGGCGGGCACGATGTTCGACAGTGCTTGGGCCGCCGCTGGCATAGATTCTATGGCAAACACCATCCCTGACAAGTAGATTGTCGGGACAATCAGCAGCAGCGAGAGCAGCATTGCCGCCAATTGGGTGCTGACCACGGTCGAAATCAGGAGACCAAGCATGAGCGACGTCAAGATGTATACCGATGCCGTCACGACGTACACCGCCAATGAGCCGGCCATCGGCACGCCCATCCCGTAGTACGATATGCACAATATAGTCGCCATGTCCAAAAGAGAGATTATTAGGTACGGGACGAGTTTCGCCATAACGACGTATATCGACGGAAGCGGCGACGCCAACAATATCTCCATCGTCCCCGTCTCATGCTCGCGCACGATGGCTATCGAGGTCATCATGCAGCAAATCAGCAAGATCACCACCCCCACGACGCCCGGCACGAAGTTCAGCTCCGATCGCTGCTGAGGGTTGAACAGCATCCGCGAGACGACGTTTATCTCAAAGTGGTCAGACGCTTTCTGCCCGCCTCCCATCTCACTGAACATATCTCTCTGGAAATCAGCTATTATCTGTCGGGCGTATGCCACTCTCACGCTCGCCTGGTTTGGTTCGCTGCCGTCCGACAGCAGCTGCAACTTTGCCACGCCCGAGTGGAGCATCTGGTTGGCAAAGTCCGAGCCGTAGACAACCACGAGGTCTATTTCGCCCTTTTTGAATAGCTCCGCGGCTTCGGCCTCCGTGCCTATCTCGCCACGACCAATGAAGTGCTTGTTTGAGCATATCCTCCTGGTCAGCCGTTCGCTGCAATAGTCGTGGCTCCCGTCCAGGAAGCCCACGCGGATGTCGTCCACTTCGTTTTTAATTATGCAGCCCAGCACGACCACCATTATTTGCGGCATCACGAGCAATATCAACAGGGAGCGAGGGTCACGGAGGATGTGTATGAACTCCTTCCGCGCGAAACTCAAAAACTGTCCCATATCACGTTTTCTCATTTGTCAATTTGTTTTACTCAATCGCCCCGCTTGGCTGTGCGCGCCAAGGCGTAGAACACCTCATACATTGTCGGGCCGCCAAATTGGGCTTTCAGTTCGGCGGGCGTACCCAAGGCGTCAATCCGCCCGTCGACCATTATGCTCACCCTGTCGCAATACTCGGCCTCGTCCATGTAGTGGGTCGTCACGAATACAGTGATACCTCTGTCGGCCGCGCGGTATATCAATTCCCAGAATTGCCGGCGCGTCACGGGGTCAACACCGCCAGTCGGTTCGTCCAGAAACACAATGCCCGGCTCGTGGAATATGGCAAGCGAGAATGACAGTTTCTGTTTCCATCCCATCGGGAGGCTTCCCACCATCGTTTTTCGCCCCGTCTCAAATCCCAATTCGCCAAGCAGTTCGCCGATTTTCTCTTCCACCCGTCCACGCTCCATTCCATATATGCCGCCAAACAGTCTCAGATTCTCCTCAACCGTCAGGTCGTCGTACAGCGAGAATTTCTGCGACATGTAGCCAATGTGGCGTTTCACTTGCTCATATTCGGTCGCCACGTCATATCCTGCCACCTGCGCGCGTCCCTCGCTCGGCTGCGATAGCCCGCATAGCATCCGCATGGCCGTCGTCTTGCCAGCCCCGTTCGCGCCCAGAAATCCGAATATCTCACCGCGGCGGACCTCAAATGTTATATGGTCGGTGGCCACGAAGCTCCCAAACTTTTTCGTTAGGCCTTCCGCCCTGATCACAATCTCTTCTCTCATCTTTCAAACGCTTTTCAATCACTTTTTTATACCCTTCTGAAGGCTCATAAAACAGTCTTCAATGGTTGGTTCGGCCTCTTCAATGGAAATCCCGACGTGGCCGAGGCCCTTCAGCCTATCCCGCAAAGCCGCCATGTCCAATGCCTTGGGGTCTATCGTCGCGTGGTGGCTCTCGCCAAAGGCGAATGCCGTCCTCACGCCGCCTATGCCGCGCAAGTCCGTCAGCAGCTTGTGCATCTTGTCCGACCTCACGGCCCATAGTGTCTGCCCATACGACCCCACTATGCCCGACGGCGTGTCTATTGTCAGCAGACGACCCTCTTCAATAAGGCCTATTCTGTCGCATCTGACGGCCTCGTCCATGTATGGCGTCGAGACGATTATGCTCAGCCCGAAACGCTCTTTCAGCCTCCGCAGCATTTCCCAAAACTCCCTACGGCTCACCGGGTCCACGCCCGTCGTAGGCTCGTCTAGAAACAAGACGCGCGGCGAGTGGATCAGGGCGCAAGATAGCGCCAGTTTCTGTTTCATCCCGCCAGAGAGCTTGCCTGCCCGGCGCCCCTTGAATGGCTCAATCTGTCCATATATGTCTTCCACAAGATGATAGTTCTCCTCGATGGTTGTCTCGAAGACGCTCGCGAAAAACGATAGGTTCTCTTCCACCGTCAGGTCCTGGTATAGAGAGAATCGCCCAGGCATGTACCCTATGTGCCGACGAATGGCCTTGTAGTCCTTCCGCACGTCCATGCCGTCCACCTCGGCATCGCCCGAGTCGGCCAATAGAAGTGTGGTCAATATCCTGAACAGGGTCGTCTTGCCCGCCCCGTCCGGCCCGATAAGGCCGAATATCTCGCCCTCCTCGACGTCGAACGTCACGCCGCGCAACGCCTCGACTCGGCCTCTGCCATACCTCTTCCGCAAGTTCTCTACTCTCACAATTGGCATATCCCTTGAGCTTTACAGTTTCACGTCGCCATACATGCCCCGCTTGATCAGGCCGTCGTTCTCGACCGATATTTTTATGGCGTACACCAGGTTCGATCGCTCGTCCCTTGTCTGGATGGTCTTGGGGGTGAACTCGGCCTCGCTGCTGATCCATGCTATTGTGCCTTCATATTCCCTACGGCTCTCCATGCCTTCGTCGGCGTACACGAGGACCTTCTGCCCTATGCTTAGTCTCGTGACCTGTCCCGCCCCAACGTACGCCCTCAGTTTCATTATCCTGATGTCACCCACCTTGAACAGTGCGCGACCCGCCGCGGCATATTCTCCCGCCTCGGCATATTTGGCCATGACCACGCCGTCGATAGGAGATTCAATCACGGCTTGCCTCATCATCTCTTCCACTTGGCCAATCTGTGCGTCGTAGCTTGCGGTTTGACCGTCTATGCTCTCGTTGGCTGCCACGACTTGCTCACGCGCAGCCATGAGTTGTCTTTCGAGCGTAGCAATCTGATAGCCAATGTCGTCCACTTGTTTGCGAGTCGCCGCGCCGTCTTTAAGCAGGGCTTCAAACCGGGCGCGTTCGGACTCCATGTTCGCAATTTGCTGACCCAGTGCCGACACCTGGCGTTCGGTACTCAGTTTTCTGCTCAATGCTGCGTTGCGGCCGGCCTCCATCTGTCTCTTTTTCAGCACCAATTGCGCCATGTCGACTTCCCCCAGAGGCTCGCCGGCCTCGACGTTTTGCCCCTCTTCAGCGACCAGGGCTTTTATCTCGCCTGCCACTCTTGCCGAGACGGTCACTTCCGTTGTCTCAAACACCCCCGATGCGTCATATTTCGCGTCGTCGTTACCGCACGATGTCAGGCCGACGGCCACGCACGCCATGCACATAGTCTCTATTATCCTGTTCATATTGTATTGATTTTTAATCCAATACCTAATAATTCATGGTATGTATCAACCCGTAAATCTCTTTCAGTTGCATAATCCTATGCGTCGATAAGTCAATCCGGGCGCGGTTTTCGCGGTTTATCTCTTCCAGAAGGCCGTTGGTGTCAATTATGCCGTGCTCCAGTTTCGATTCCGCAGCGCGGCGTATCTCGCCTCTCAAACGCACAATTTCTTCGTCGTCGCGCACCACTCGTCCATATTTTTCCATCTCTTTTCTGTGGCTGATCTCTTCCATTTGGTTGTTGAATAGGAATGTCTCGCGGGCTATCGCCAACAGGCCCCGACGGGTGGCCAATTTGCCCTCGTCGCCCTTTTTTGTATACAATCCACCAATTTGCCACGTCATTCTCGCCCCAATCATGCCGTTTACGCCAGGCTCTCCCCCCATCATGTCCTCAAACATATCATACCCGGGATATCCCCAATATCCTTGGGCGAAAACGCTCAATTTGGGCAGCCGAACAGAGTTCAACGCCTCTTCTCGCGCGTCGATAAGGAGCATTTCGCTCTCGATGGCTCTCAATTCCGGTCTCATGTTCTCTCCTTCTGTCGTTCGCGGCTCCATGGGCTTCTCTACGGCTGTTATCTCTTTACCAATGAAAAAGCCCAACATTCTCATCAGGCTCTCCCTCGCGTATGACAGTTCCAAACCCTCTCGCCCTGCATTAAGGCGTTCGGCCGCCATCGTCATGACGTCGCTCTCCATGGCCGTGCCGTGCCGTTCCAGCGATTCCAATCTGCTCATGTTCGCGTCCAGAAGGCGCAGCAGGTCTTCGTTCAGCCGCATCCGCTCTTCGGTCAGCAAAATACCGAAATACAGTTCGTTCACCCTCTCCGCTATGGCGTATATGTCAACGTCGGTCTTCGCTTTTTCGACCTCCCCCTCCCTCATGGCCACCGTTTTGAGGGTTCGCGATGTGCCGCCGTCATATACCGTCTGGCATACGTCAATCCCAATCCGGTACTGGTCCTTACGCAGCCCGTCGACTTCGTAGCCCTGTTGTTTGATCATCCCGTCTATAGGGTCGGGTAGGGTGCTGACTTCGCTCTGCAATGTCGCCTGTGCGGTCATAGCGACCTGCGGCAGCCAGCCGCGGGCTATGTTCGTCACCGTCCATTCCGTCGTCCGCTCTATCAGCCCATAACGCTCAATCGCGGGGTAGTTCCTTCGGGCCAACGCTTGGCACTCCTCAATGCCGATACTTTGCCCCGCGGCAGCCATCGAGGCCGAAAGCGTCAACCATAACGATATTCCTTTCTTCATATCTTTCATAAGTTTGTCGTTCTATCAAAATTCACGTCGCAAAACTACGCGCTAAGTACCCGCCAACTCTGTCATTTTGCTTACTTAAATTCTCCATTTTGTACGATTTTCATCTCTTTACCCACATTTTCTGACCCTTTATAGCTTACTTTACGTCGTTTTGGCAAAAGACACCGCGCCCATGAAAGACCTCGACTACATCTCGCTCCATAAGACCGATTTCACCCCTGCCACCCAGCTTGTCGACAATTTCTTTGTCAATCAGCATTTCGGCATGACGCTCTCCATCCGACCGCTTCTCAACACCATCGTCAAGCTGTCACACCCCTACCGTTTCGTCGAGGGCCGCATCATCATCGTCACGCAGGGCTCCGCCACCGTCGACCTGATGCTCGAACATCTCCAGGTCAAGAAGGGAGACATTATTCTCCTTGCCGCCGATTCTGTAGTTCAACCCAACTCCTTTTCTCCCGATTTCAATATGTTGGGCATACTCTTCAAAGACAACATCCAAGTCGACGATACAATCATTATCCACTCAACTCCAGAAGATTATCAAGAAACGCTCCAACTCTTCCACTCTCTCTGGAGCGTCGCCCACCGCCAACCCTTTCCACTCCTTACCGTGCAACACCTCATCTCCGCCATCATCACTTCAATACAATACATCCACAGCCACCTCCAAACCCAGCTCCCTCAACAACCCTCGCGACAGCAACAGACGTTCGCCAACTTCAAACGACTCGTCAACCAAAACTGCCACCAACACCGCGACATCCCCTTCTACGCCAACCAGTTAAACCTCACACCCCACTACCTCTCCACACTCATCTCCTCACTCACGGGCCAAACCGTCATGCAATGGATCAACCGCGCCGCCATACTCCGCGCCAAAGTCATGCTCCAATCACCCGGCGCCCTCGTCTCCGATGTCGCTTTCCAACTCAACTTCCCCTCCCAGTCCGCCTTCGGCGTCTATTTCAAACGCCAAACAGGACTCTCCCCCTCCGACTACCAAAAAAACTTCCCCTCCTAACCTTGGTCTTACCAAACAGGACTTTGAAGAGGATAGAGCCTACAAAGTATATGTCATAGCCAATAGTGATCATAATGAGAGCATATACTACAAAAACGGGGCGCTCGTTGAACATAGC
>JAFPDB010000079.1 GCA_017390085.1 Bacteroidales bacterium
AGGTTGAGGCCCTCATCGCCTCGCGCAACGAATCGCCCACCGCCCATAACATCGGCTCAGCCGATGACTCCACGTCCGCCCTCGGGTGAATATTGTACTTTTTGATTTTGGGATGGGGATTTTTTGTTTTCGCTATTATAGCCGTTGGGTGAGAATCTCCTCACCATCGTGCGCAATGAAAAGCAGCGGCAATAGCAAAATCAAGGCCATAAAAGCACTTTAATAGGTTAGGGGTGAGAAACTTGAATCAGGCGGCAAATATACCAAACTCGCCAACTCAGCAAAAACGCTGAAAAAACACCCCTTACACCCCCCACTCCCCATTACAGATTTTTTTCTTTATAAACTTCACATTTCACGCAATAATCGTTTTCTTTGCAAGGTAAAAGGTGCAGACGCTACGAACGCCACACCTTACGCAAAACCAAAAGAACTTCCATTCGGCCAACGCCGGGAAGGGACAAGCCGCCAAAAGCTCACGCCCTAAGCGCAACCCAGGCACGCCACGAAGAAATTATGAGACACGCACCCAATCGCCCAGCGGCGACAAAAAACACCCCGACATGGATAGCCCGACGCCACCCATGCTCCGGTGAGGCGGCCTCTTCCTCCATCCCAACTTCCATACCCCTGAAACACGCGGGACGCTACACAGCGCCCCTCGCCGCCCCGTATGGCCTCCATCCACTGCGGGCATATCACGCAAAACAAACATTCATCTCTTTAAAATGTCTGACGTAATAAAACTGAGGAAGGGCCTCGACATACGCCTCAAAGGCAGAGCCGAAACGGTGTATGGACAGGCGGCCGAGCCCGAGCTTTACGCCATCAAGCCGACTGACTTCTGGGGCCTCAAGCCCAAGATGGCCGTCAAGGAAGGCGACAATGTTCAGGCCGGGGACGTGCTTTTCTTCGATAAGCAACGCCCAGAAATCAAATTCGTCTCGCCAGTAGCTGGCCAAGTCTCCGCCATCGTCCGCGGCGAGCGACGCGCCATCCTGGCCGTAGTCGTAAAGGCGTCCGCCGCCCCCGCACCCGTCGAGGTCGGAAAGCTCGACGTAGCATCCGCCTCCCGCAAGCAAATCATCGAGAAGCTCCTCGCCACCGGCGCGTGGACCTATTTCAGGCAGAGGCCCTACAACGTCATCGCCGACCCCGATGTCAAGGCCAAAGCCATCTTCATCTCGACCTTCGACACCGCGCCGCTCGCGCCCGACTACGACCACATCATCCGCGGCAACGAGCAGGCTTTCCAAGCTGGCGTCTCCGCACTCGCCCGCATCGCGCCCGTCTTCATCGGAGCTCGCTCCACTGGCGCCTCCAAGGCCTTCACCGAGGCTAAGGACGCAAAGGTCACGCTCTTCGCAGGCAAGCACCCCGCCGGATGCGTAGGTGTCCAGATTAACAACGTCAGCCCAATCAACGCCGGCGAGAAAGTCCTCACCATACAGCCTCAAGAGGTCGTCGCCATCGGCAAGATTTTCGCCGACGGAAAGCTCGACTTCTCGCGTGTCATCGTCCTCGACGGCTCACAAGTCGCCAAGCCCGCCTACTACCGCACCACGCTCGGCGCGCAGCTCACCACCATACTCGCCAACGCCAACCTTCAAGGCTCGCGCGTCATCTCCGGCAACGTCCTCACCGGCACCAAAGTCCAGGCCGACGGATTCCTCGGCTACTACGACAGCCAAGTCACCGTCATCCCCGAAGGCGACAAACCCGAGTTCTTCGGCTGGATAACACCGGGCCTCAACAAGTTCTCCGCAAGCCGCACTTTCTTCTCCTGGCTCACGCCTTCCAAGGAGTACGACCTCGACACCAATACCCACGGCGAACCGCGCGCCATCGTCGTCAGCGGCGAGATGGAGAATGTCTTCCCCATGGACATCTACCCCGAACACCTCATCAAAGCCATCCTCGCCAAAGACATCGACAAGATGATCGACCTCGGCATCCTCGAAGTCGTCGAGGAGGACATGGCCCTCTGTGAGTTCGTCTCTACTTCCAAAGTCCCTGTCCAGAGAATACTCCGCAACGGACTCAACCTCATGATACAAGAGGTGGGCTAACAGGCCATCTTTTGATGCTCTGACTCTTTAAATTAGCACAAATTGAAAGCGTTAAGAAACTACTTAGATAGCGTCAAGCCCAATTTCGAGAAGGGCGGCAAATACGAGAAACTGCACTCGACGTTCGAAGCGTTCGAAAGTTTCCTTTTTGCCCCCGCCACAACCAACACGGGCGGCGTGCACGTGCGCGACGGCGTAGACCTCAAAAGGGTCATCTCCATGGTAATCCTCGCGCTCATCCCGGCTACAATCTTCGGCATCTGGAACGCCGGCTTCCAATACTACAACGTAATTGGGCAAGCCGATTCCGCCACCGTCGTCGATTGCTTCCTCCACGGACTCTACATCTTCCTGCCGATGGTCGTCGTATCCTACGTCGTTGGCCTCGGCATCGAGTTCGCAACCGCGCAAATACGCAATGAGCAGGTCAACGAGGGCTTCCTCGCCACCGGACTCCTCATCCCCCTCGTCCTCCCCGCAGGTGTCCCCCTCTGGATGGTTGGCGTCGCCACAGCTTTCTCCGTCATCTTCGCTAAGGAGGTCTTCGGCGGAACCGGCATGAACATCTGGAATCCAGCGCTCATCGCGCGCGCGGTCCTCTTCTTCGCCTACCCCTCCAAAATGTCCGGCGAGGCCGTTTGGTACTACGGCGACGCAGTAGACGGGCACACCGGAGCAACCGCGCTTGCGCAAGCCGTCGAGAAGGTTGAGCCCGTCAGCTTTATCGACGCCTTCATCGGCATAATGCCTGGCTCCATTGGCGAGACCTCAGCGCTCTGCATCCTCATCGGCGGACTCTTCCTCCTCCTCACGGGTGTCGCAAGCTGGAAAGTCATGCTCTCCGTGTTCGTCGGCGGAGCTGTCACTGCCCTCTGCTTCAACCAGTTCGGACCCGACACCCCAATCGCGCAACTCCCCTGGTACGACCACCTCGTCTACGGCGGATTCGCCTTCGGCGCCGTCTTCATGGCAACCGACCCCGTCACCTCCAGCCGCACAGAGTGTGGCAAATACATCTACGGCCTCCTCATCGGCTTCGTCGCCATCGTCGTGAGAGTCCTCAACCCCGGATACCCCGAGGGTATGATGCTCGCCATCCTCTTCATGAACACCATGGCCCCGCTCATCGACTACATCATAGTCGAATCCAACGTCAGCCGTAGGAAGAAACGTGCAATCGCAAAATAACCAGACGAAAATGGCAAACGAACAAAAGAAAGGCCTGTCCACAAACAGCAACGCCTACACCATCATCTACTCTGCCGTCCTTGTCATCATCGTCGCTTTCCTGCTCTCCTTCGTCGCCAGCAGCCTCAAGGAACGCCAGGAGGCCAACGAGAGAAACGATAAGAGGGCTCAGATCCTCGCAGCCATCAACATCCTCGACGGCGACGTCGAAGCCAACTTCGGCAAATACGTCAAACCCTTCGTCGTCAACGCCAACGGCGACGTCGTCGAAGGCAAAGACGGCTTCGAAATCGACTTCTCAAAAAAGGCAACCGAGCAAGAGCTACCACTCTACGTATGCAATGTCGACGGACAAACCAAATACATCGTCCCCGTCAAGGGTAACGGCCTCTGGGGCCCCATCTGGGGCTACGTCGGCCTCAACGACGACAAGAGCACCGTCTACGGCATCTACTTCAACCACGAGGGAGAGACCCCGGGCCTCGGAGCAGAAATCGTAACCGACGCCTTCCGCGGACAGTTCATCGACAAGCACGTCAAGAACGACAAAGGCGAAGTCGTCTCCATCGCAGTACTCAAAAAAGGCATCCAGGCAGCCGGCCAAGAGCAAGTCGACGCCATCTCGGGCGGCACGATCACCTCATCCGGTGTCGACGCCATGCTCCAGACAAG
Source organism: Bacteroidales bacterium (assembly GCA_017390085.1). GTDB lineage: Bacteria > Bacteroidota > Bacteroidia > Bacteroidales > Marinilabiliaceae > W3P20-009. The sequence goes on from JAFPDB010000079.1 coordinate 3,930, forward strand.
CCTCAAGAAGTACGAGAAATTCTTAACCAAGTAATTACGGAGGGACATAATCATGAGCGAACTCTTCTCCAAGAAAAACAAAGAGGCTTTCACACTGCCCTTGACCAAGGACAATCCCGTCACCGTACAGGTCCTCGGCATCTGTTCCGCGCTCGCCGTCACGGCGCAGCTCAAGCCCGCACTCGTCATGGGCCTCTCCGTGACCATCATCGTCGCCTTCGCAAACGTCATCATCTCGCTCTTGCGCAAGACGATACCTATGCGAATCCGAATCATCGTACAGCTCGTCGTTGTCGCCGCGCTCGTCACCATCGTCAACCAGGTACTCAAAGCCTTCGCCTACGACGTCTCGCAGACTCTCTCCGTCTACGTCGGCCTCATCATCACCAACTGCATCCTAATGGGACGCCTCGAGGCCTTCGCCATGACCAATAAGCCCTGGCCCTCC
>JAFPDB010000080.1 GCA_017390085.1 Bacteroidales bacterium
CGAGGGCCAGGGACTTGGCTCTTGGCTACACGAGCCGCGGGGTGCATAAGGACGACATCGAAATACTCATGGACGGTTTCCCAATCCGAAGGGTCGGCTCGCAAGGGCAGCGCAAGAGCTTCGTCATAGCCCTGAAAATAGCGCAATACAAATATCTCGCCCAAGAGAAAGGTCAGCTCCCGACGCTCTTGCTCGACGACATTTTCGACAAGCTCGACACCAGGCGCGGCGACAACCTAATCGGCATGATGACGCGCGACGGCTTCGGGCAAATATTCATCTCCGACACCAATATCGACCGCCTCAGGCGCGTCCTCGACAAGACCGCGGCCGACCACGCCATTTTCAACATCGCCGATGGGGCCGTAGAGGCCATAAACGCAGCTGAACCATGAAACTTGACACTTCGCGACGATTGGGCGACATATTGACCGACGTGATGCGCGACGACGGCACGGCTAAGATTCTGCTTGAGAAAAGGGTGGAAAGCCTATGGAGTTCAATTGTCGGGTCGACAGTCTTCCGCGCGACGACATCGGTGCGCGTTCACGACGGCATTATGTACGTCGGGCTCAACAGCAGTGTAGTGCGCAATGAGCTGATTCATCTAAAAGGGGTGATTCTGAACGCCATAAACAAGGCCGTAGGGCAAGAATCCGTTAAGGACATCATCTTCAGGTAGGGTGGGGTGGAGGCCGATATTCCCCCCATCTTGCCCTCCAAACAGCGTAATTTCAGAGAATTACGCTATCTTAGGCATCAGCGCAGCCACGGATAGCCGACAATTGGAGTTTTAGGACTGGTATGCGCGAAAAACCGGGCCGCCCCCGCTAATCAGCATCAAATATGTCAGACTACATTTCCCAACTTCTTGCCGAGAGCCAGATTACGCCCGTCACGGCGACGTTGCGCCTGCTCTTGGGTCTCATACTCGGGCTTTGCATAGGTCTTGAAAGGCAGGTGCGCCGCCACGATGCCGGACTTAGGACTTTTACGCTGATATGCCTCGGCTCGACGTGCGCCGTCGTCATATCTATCTGGATTCCACAGGCTTATCCCGATATGCTCAATGGCGACCCGGGGCGAATCGCAGCTCAGGTCCTCGCGGGAGTCGGCTTCATTGGCGCGGGGGCCATTGTCAAGAGCCGCGGCGGCGTGCAGGGTCTCACGTCGGCGGCCTGTATATGGCAGACGGCCATTGTCGGCATGACGGCCGGGGCGGGGCTTTACTTGGCCGCCGTCGTCATGACCGCGATGACGCTTTTCGTGCTTATCGTAATGGATCGTTTTGAGCACTTGGCGCGCATCGGAGGCGACAACCTTATCTTGACAATCATCCTTTCGACCCCGACGCCGGACAAAGAGACCATCGAGACCCTCGTCAGCGCCACCGGCGCCCGCCTTCGCGAGCAGTCCATCGTGGCCGACGCCAACATGGGCACCAGCATCGTCACCTACCGCCTCATGCTTACGAGCCACACGTCGCAAATCGACGTCATAAGGGCCCTATCTCCGCTTTCGGAGATCAAGAAGGTCACCATTACGGCGTGATTTCAAGCGGTTTGACAATCACCGCGCTCCCTTCCTCGTCCACGTCAATTTTAGCGTCCTTGGCCGTGCGCATCGTCACACTGCTGCCGCCCTTGGCCGATACCGTGGCCGCCTCCCTTACGGCGGCCGTGGCGCGGCTCTCGTTATCGGCCGTCAAGTAGAGCTGGTTGCACGTCATGCCTTGCGCATCGAGCGAACTGGCTGAGCCGAGCGTAGCGTCGATGGTGTTGGATTTGCCCGTGAGGCGTACCGACGAGCGTATCGTGGCCTCCACTCGAACGCTCTTGGCTGTGGCGGAGAGGGAGATGTGCTGGGCGTCGTTGGCGCGGACCGTGACGTTGCCGAGCCTCAGGCATCCGCGGGTCGTGATGTTGCCCCCCGTGGCGCCGCTTATCAAGGTGAGTGTGCTGTCGCAAATCACGAACACGTCAATCCTCTTGGTGCGGCGAAACTTGAATTTTTGCGCGCTTATGGCGAGGCTGCCATTCTCAGTCGCGCAGTCGACGGCCTTGCTCACGGACGGCTCGGCCTTGACGATGCAGAGGTGGCCGGGCGCGACACCCCCTTTCTTCAGGGGCGTTATGCGTTTGACGACGTCTTTGGGCAGCAAGTGGACCTCGTCCGCCATGACGAGCGTGACGTTCATGTTTCGCCCCACCGTTATGCGCGAAAACGCGCCAATGTCTTTCACGACGCGAAGCGTGACGCCGCCGCCCTGCGCCCGGCACGTGAGCATCGGGAGCAAGGCGCAAACAATCAGCGCCAGAAGCCTAAAGGGTAGCGTATTGGCGCGAGTAGCGGAGCATCTGCTCGTCATACGGCTCGTCGTATGAAATTGTGACGTCGACGGGTTTGCCGTCGCCGTCGGTTACTAGCGTGAGTCGCGGGTTGACGAACCCGCTGAATGGGGCTATGCCCAGAGAGGCGTAGCGATTGCGTATCTCCTCGTGCAGGGCGGGGTCGATTCTTACGCCGTAGTCCTCCACGAGACGCTGTGCGGCCTCGTAGTCGCCCTCGCTCTTGATGCGTTGGACCTCGCGGAGGAGTTGCCCGAAGAGCCGCCTCACCTCGTCGTAGTCGTTGATCGCGACGTAGTGCTTGCCGTCGCGGGCCGTCAGGCTCACGGCCCCGCTCTCTTTGCCTTGCTCAATCACCCATCGGGCCACGATGGCGCGGTTCCTCATGTGCGCCTCTTCAATGTTTCGCCCAAGCTCGATGCGCGACAGCTGGACCAAAGCCCCGCCGCGCAAGTAGCTGTCGTATTGGGCCCACGCCACATCTTGGCTCTCCACGATTCCGAGCTCCGCCATTTTTGGGTCCGCCATGAAGTAGAGTGCGAAGAGGTCGGCGCGCGCCTCCTCTATTGTGCTGCCGTAGGCTTTGAGGTCGTCGAGGGTGACGCCATCGCGCATCTGTCCGGAGCCGTGGCCCAGGCACTCGTGGAGCTGCGTGTGGAGTTCGTCGGCCGCGCGCCCGTGACGCCGGCAACGCTCAACCTCAGCCTCCGAGGCCGCGAACTCTGTCAGTACGCTGGGCTGCCCCTGGTCGCGGAGTTGGGCTTCGTCGTGGTGGGCGCGGGTGATGTTGGCGAGCGATATCGACTTGGAGCCGTGCGTCTCCCGAATCCAGTCCGCGTTTGGCAGGTTCACTCCTATGGGCGTCGACGGGTAGCAGTCGCCGCCAAGCATCACGGCGTTTATGACGTTCATGCTGACGCCCGTCACTTGGCGTTTGCGATACTCGGGGGCGATGGGCGAATGGTCTTCGAACCATTGGGCGTTGGCGGCGATGAGGTCGATTTGTTTTGTGGCCTCGTGGTCGGTGAGCTCAACTATGCTCTCCCATGTGCCTTTGAGGCCCAGGGGGTCGTCGTAGACCTCTATGAAGCCGTTTATGAAGTCGATGTCGGCCTCTTTCTCCTTGACCCACAATATGTTGAATTCGTCGAATTTGGCTGGCTCGCCGTCTTCGATGTAGTCCACGAGTTTGGCTATGGCTTGCGCTTGGGCTTCGTTGCAGGCGAATCGGGCGGCTTCGCGCAGCTCGTCGGCCACCTTCCTTAGAGCCGGCGCGTAGGGGCCGTCTTCTGCGCGCCACACCTCTTCTGCGAGCGCGCCGTCGGCATTCTTGACAAGTTTGCTGTTGAGGGGGTGGTTTTTGCCGCCGGAGTAGAAATCCGTAGCCTCGGTTTGCGTCACCCCGTCGCCGTAGAAGTTGACGGCCGAACTCATGACGAGGTCTTTATCGGCGTCGAGCGAGACCTTCTTTGGCGCAAAGTAGGGGTCGAACATCAATATCATCAGGTCGTCCGCCACGTCGCAACCTGCGTCCGCCGCCCAGTCTTTTATCTCGAGTGGCGAGAAGTCGGGCGAGAACTTGTCGTTGCTGTAATGGTGGTAGGGCCCGTTGGCGAACCATATGCGTTTGGCGTATTCGGCAAGGCGTTTGTCGGGTTCGCGTCCCTGGGCTTTTTGGTGGGCGTAGACGGTGTCCAAGAGGCGGCGGAGCGGCAGGCCGAGCGCGCTGTTCTGATGCCAGAATATGTCGCGGCCCCAGAGGGCTGCCTCGGCGAGATGGTAGAGCAGTAGTTTCTTGCGCAAGGGGAGGTTCTCAAAGCCATCTACTTTGTAGCGCAGGATTTTTATGTCGGCAAAACGGTCAATCATTTCAATTTTTCTTTTCGGGGCTTAGAGGCCTATTTCAAGGCATGAGAGCATGAAGGCGCCCACGGCCTCGGTGTTGTCGGCGGAGTCGGGAGTGGAGTCGACGATGGAGAGCAGGTCGCGCCCGTCGCCCGTCGTCTCGCCTATTTTTACGAAAGACTCGGCAAAGTGGCTAAGCCCTTCGCGCCCGGCCTCTGCCATGTCTTGTGGCAAGATGCCCGTTCGCGCCCCTTTGAGTAGGGCGTAGGTTATCATTGCGCTCGCGGCGGGGTCCACTCTGTTGGCGTCGCCGGTGGGGCATAGCAAGATTCGTCGCCAGAGGCCGGTCTTGGGGTCGCGGTGTCGTATGAGCGTCTCGGCCAGGCGCTTGGCCCGTGGCCTGAGCGTCTCGGCATCGGGGCTCTTGTCGTCGGCCGCGAGGCAAATCAGGGCCATGAGCCGCCGCCCGTTGTCGATGGCCCATGCGTGGAGCAGGGTGTCGCCGTCGGCGGCGCGGCGTCGGTAGAGTGAGAGGCTGTCGTCGAATGCCACTGAGTTGTCGGCCAGGTAGTTTCGCATGAGTTCGGGTTCGGTCACTTGCCTGTCGACGTCGGCCCATGCGAACGACGTGAGCTCGTTGTCGCCAGCCTGCTCGGCCACCCGTCTTAGCCCGAGAAGATGAAGGTCGGCGCCTTCCGCCTGGCGGATCATCTCCGAGCGGGCCATCCATACGGACATTGTCTCGTCCGCCCCCCTTCCGCATGAGCTCAGGAGGCAGGCCGCGGCGCATGACGCGGCTACGAAAGAGTTGCGCAGTTTCATGATGGGCTATTTTTTCTCAATCAGAAGCCATATGCCGACGTACTCGGGGTGGCTCTTGCGGAGTTCGACAATCTTGGCGCGTGCCGTCTTTTCGGTAATTGAGGAGTATATTCCGACGCGGTACATTCCCTCCTCGTTCTCCATGATGCTGGGCAAGAAGTCCTTGCTGATGGCGTCTTCGCAGAGCTGGCGCGCGTTCTGGAGCTGCTTGAACGAGCCGATTATTATGTGGTAGCGGTGGGTTTCGTCCATTTCGGCTTTAGACTCGACCACTTTGATTTTCTCCTCCCTTGTGACGACTTTTTCGGCTTGCTCTTTGGCCAGGGCTTCGGCCTGCTCTTTGGCCTGCTCTTTGGCCTTTTGGGCGGCGAGTTTTGCGGCCTCGGCCTGCTCTTTGGCTTTCTGCTCGGCCTCTTGCTCGGCTTTCAGTTTTGCGGCGCGGTCGGCTTCGGAGTCGGAGGTGCGGACTTTTGGTGTCTGGCGCGAAGTGGTGGTGTGTTTGCGGCTTGAGATGCTGGAGCTGCCCTTGTGTGAGCAGCCGCATGAGATGATGGCTGCCGTGAGGGCGCAGATTGTCAGAAAATGTCTTGCACGTTTCATAGTTTTCGTTTTTTTATATGGCTTCGATGCGCGCGAATTTTAGGAGTAGCGTTTTCTCCCCGTCGCTGTCGAAGGCGATTCGTAGTTTCATGTCGTCGGCCGATGTGCCGAAAATGTCTTTTATCGTTCCGGTGCCGAATCGTGAGTGCTTGACGCGGCCCCCGACCTTGAATTTGCCGTCGGGGGTCTGTTTGAGGCTGTCGGCCGGGGTGGATGCGAGTTCGCTTTGCGTGAGGCGACGGTCTACTTTTGGGTAGCAGTCGGAGGGCTTGGGCGCGTTGCCCGTCGCTTGGCGCGTCTGAGGGGCGGGGCGGCGCGCGAAAGTGTCGCGCCGAGTGTGGAGGAAAGGGTTGTAGGTGTCGGGCGATAGCCGGGCGGGCGAGGGTGCCTCTTTGGCTTTCAGCCCGTCGCAGAATTGGTTGTCGAGGTCGTTGAAGAAGCAGCTACGGACGCATGGCGTCACCTTGCCGTGGGCGAATCGGCTCTTGGCGTAGCTCACCGTGGCCACTCGCTTGGCGCGGGTCAGGGCCACGTACATGAGCCGCCGCTCCTCTTCGAGCGACTTGGGGTCGAGCGCGCAGCGCTCGCCGGGGAATATCCCCTCCTCGACGGCCACGACGTAGACGTGGCCAAACTCGAGGCCTTTGCTGGCGTGGATGGTCATGAGGTTGACGTGTTCGCCGTCGTCGTCGTTGTCCATGTCGGTTATGAGGCTCACGTGCTGGAGGAATTGGGCTATGCCGTCGTCTTCGCCCTGCTCTTTCTGGCTGTCGGTGAACTCTTTGATGCCGTTGAGAAGCTCCTGCACGTTCTCAAAACGGTTTTTGCCCTCGTCGGTGCCCTTCTCGTCGTTGAGCATCTTTAGAAGCCCGCTTTGAGAGAGTGTCTCGACCGCCAGTTGGTAGGCGTCCATTTGCGAGGATTGTTGCGCGAGGGTGTCGATGAGTGCCGTGAAGCGGCTTATTTTCTGCGTCGTGGCGTTGCGGAGCCCCGTCTTGGCGAGTTGTGAGCTTATGGTCATCACGTCCCATGGCGTGGAGTTTAGCTCAATGGCCGCGCGCTCGATGGTGTCGACTGTCGTCTCGCCAATCTGCCGCTTGGGGAGGTTGATTATCCGCCTCAGCGAGACGATGTCGTAGTGGTTGACGACGAGCCTCAGGTAGGCCAGGACGTCTTTCACCTCGCGGCGTTGGTAGAAGGCCGTGCCGCCATATATGCGGTAGGGGATGCCCAGCCGGCGAAGCTCCTCCTCAAAGATGCGGCTCAGGAAGTTGTTGCGGTAGAGGATGGCGAAGTCGTTGGGCGAGATGCCGTGGCGCATTCGCCGTGCGATGTCGTTCACCACGCGCCTGGCCTCGTCCATGTCGCAGTCGTTGTCCCATGCGTGGACGGGTTCGCCTGTGTCGCCTTTTGAGAAGACGTTTTTGGCAATCTGGTTTTTGTTTTTGGAAATCTGGCTGTTGGCCACCCCGACGATGTTTTGCGTCGAGCGGTAGTTCTGCTCAAGTTTGAATAGTCTTGCGCCTGGGTAGTCTTTCTGAAAGTTGAGGATGTTCTCAATCCTGGCGCCGCGAAACCCGTAGATGCTTTGCGCGTCGTCGCCCACCACGCAGACGTTCTTGCTGACCTTGGCGAGGCGGTTTATGATGGCGTATTGCACGAGGTTCGTGTCTTGATACTCGTCGACGAGGATGTGGGAGAACAGCCTCTGGTATTTTTCGAGGGTCTCGGGGTGCTCTTTCAGGAGGGTGTCGGTGTAGTAGAGCAGGTCGTCGAAGTCGAGGGCGTTGGCTTTTCTGCACTCCTCGGTGTACGCGGCGTAGATTTGCGCCATCTTCGGGCGCCGCGATTGGGTGTCGCGAAACGAGAAGTC
>JAFPDB010000081.1 GCA_017390085.1 Bacteroidales bacterium
AATCTTTAGGAAAATATTTTATTGCATTAAATGCTGAAAAATATTTAAGAGAAAAACTTGGCGGAAACGACTGATAATATAAAAAACCAAAGTACATAAAAACGTACTTTCGTCAATGGTGGGTTTGCCGTAGCTGAATGTGGTGTAGCTCAGTCCGAAGCCGAAGGGGAAGCGGACCTTGGTCTTGAAATAGTCGAACCAGCGATAGCCAAGGAGGATGTCCTCGCCATACACTTCGGTCTCGTTTTTCTTCATGCCGTCGCCGGGCTGGGTGCAGAAGTTGATTCCAGCCCATCCCTTAACGGCTGCCTTCAGCGTCTGTTCCGAGTTCAACGGTTTGTCCTCTTGTCCGCCGAAAGGCTGTGGCAACTTGTCGGGTGTGACGCCGGGGAAACCTACAGCCCCCATCTTGTGGGCGGGGTAGTCGTTTAGTTTATAGGCGAACGAGAATGGGAGTTTGCCCGAGGGGCACACGTCTCCGGATATGACATCGGCCAAGGCGTGTCCCGCCTCGCTGCCGAGGTACCACGACTGTACGAGCGCGGGCGCCTTGTCGAGCCATGGCATGTCGTAGGCATTGCCGCTGACGACCACCAATATGGTGTTGCTGTTGGCGGCCAGTAGTTCGCCGATGAGCTGGTCTTGGCCGAAGGGGAGGTGGTAGAACTCGCGGTCGCCACCTTCACAGTCTTGCGTGTGGTTCTTGTTCAGCCCGCCCACATAGATGACGTAGTCCGCTCTTTTTGCTTTTTCCACGGCGTCGTGGCGTAGAGAGTCGTAGAGCGACTGCGGCAATTCATTCACCTGTCCGAACATGGCGCGCCCCGAAGCGTAGCCCTTGGCATATTCCACCGTGCAACGGTCTCCGAACCGCTCCTGAATGCCCCGCAATGGCGAAACCTCATCGCGGGCCTTCAGTTCGCTCGATCCGCCGCCGGCGCACAGGCTGCGCGTGGCGTTCTCGCCCACCACCAATATTTTTGCCCCGTCCTTGGGGGCGAGTGGTAGGATGCCGTTATTCTTGAGCAGCACAATGCCTTCCTGCGCTATTTTGCGGGCGGCTGCCACGTGCTCGGGCGAGTTCATGGAGCCGAATCCGCGGCCGGCTGCCATCTCCGTGCGGAGAATCAGGCGGAGGATGCGGCGGGCCTTGTCGTTGATGACCGAATCGGGCACTTCTCCCCTGCGGCATTTCTCCAGATAGGCCCGCCCGAGATAGTAGTCGTCATACGAGTTGATAGGGGCCTCTGTTGAAAGGCCGTCGGTGTAGCTGCCCATCTCCAGGTCGAGGCCGTTGAAGATGGCTTCGTCGGTGTTGTGCGCGGCGCCCCAATCTGTGATCACGGCGCCATCGAATCCCCATTCGCCCTTCAGAATCTCGTTGATAAGGCGGGCGTTATGTGTGGCGTGTTGGTTGAGATACTGGTTGTAGCTGCCCATGAGGGTCCATGCGCCGCCTTCGACCACCGCTGCGCGGAAGGGGCGAAGGTAGAGTTCGTACAAGGCGCGGTCGGATATGCGCACGTCCACATGACCGCGGAAAGTCTCCTGCTCGTTGAGCGCGTAGTGTTTGATGCAGCATGCCACGCCATTTGACTGGAGTCCCTGGATGTAGGGCACGCACATCTGCGAGGCGAGATAAGGGTCCTCGCCCATGTACTCAAAATTGCGGCCGTTGAGCGGGGTGCGGTACAGATTCACGCCAGGGCCGAGCAGTACGTTCTTTTTGCGGTATCGGGCCTCTTCGCCCACCATCCGCCCGTACATGGCGGCCAGAGACGGCTGCCATGTGGCGGCAAGGCAGGTCAGGGCCGGGAATGCCGTGCAGGAGTCGTTTGTCCAGCCGGCATGGCTCCAGTCGTTCCAATTGATTTCCATGCGTACGCCATGAGGCCCGTCGCTGGTATAGACCTCGGGCACGCCAAGACGCTGGACGCCCGGACTTGAGAACTTTGACTGTGCGTAGCAGAGCCGCACTTTTTCCTCAAGTGTCATCTTGCTCAGGAGTTGCTCCACCATCCGCTCGATGTCATCGCCCTCGGCGGCAATGGAAGTCAGAGCGCCCAACATGAATATGATAACTAATATTCTTTTCATTCTTCAATGATAAAGGATCGGCGTTATTCTTTTGTGACCTTCGTGATCGTGTAGCCATCACCGACAAACAGTGCGCCATCCTGTTCGTTCATCAGTTGCATGGAGAGGTCTGTAAGTTCGAACTCCAATACCATGGTGCCGCTGATCATGATGTCGTCGCGCTCGGGGTCGCCCTTGCCGGTAAGGATGTTGTTCCACCAGGCGGTGGTCATGGTGCCTTGTCCGTTGCCACTGACGTGGGCGCGGACGATATTGCCGGCCCCCACCAAGTCCTTAAACTCGCTTTGGAGAAGGTTGAACGGGGTGCCCCATGTCACGTCGAAGCTGCCCTCCCAGAGGGTCTCTTCTGTAACAACTGGCGCCTCGTTGCTTACGGCAATCTTGCCGCCGCCGTATACGAAGCTTTGGCTGTCGGTGAGAGTGACGCGGTAGGTGCCGAGGGCGAGGTCGGCAGGCACAGTGTATTCTACGTAGCTCTTGTCTCCATTTTCCACGTAGGTTGCGGCGGCGTCCTTGCCGCCAATGGTTATTTTGGTGACGTTATCCATATTGGTCCCGTGGAGCTTGACGACAGAGCCAGGCACTACTTGACGGTCGCGGATGTCGTTGCCAGGGTTCGGGTCGCCCTCGGCTGCAAGGACTACGAGCTTGCCGGTGCGTGAGGTCGTCTTGCCCTTTGTTGTGGTTGCGACAATCTTCATGATGTATTCTCCCGTCAGGAACGGTTTCTGGATTTTCTTACCCTGGTTTACTTTCTCGTCGTCGATAAACCACTCCACTGTTGTGTAGAGGGCGGGAGTCACTGTCACAGAGTCGACAAACTCGGAAGTGCGTGAGATGCTTTTGTATACGGCAGGTTCGCCATCCACCCATTCGCCGAACCAAGGAAGGAGTATCTGTGGGAAGTCGTCCTCTGTGGCGGTGATGAACCCGTCGTTGTCTTCGGAGCATGAGCTAAAAGCTCCCATGGCGAAGGCTAATATAACTGTAAATATGTTATGTAGTGTTTTCATCATGATTATTTGCATTTAAATCCCGATTTCCCCCCTCCTCCGGAGAGGAGGAGGGGAAAGGGAACGTTAATAAAAAACCTGAATCAATCAAAATCCCCAAACTGGCTAATATCCATGAAGTTTTGTTCGGCGGTGTCCCACCATACGCGGTTGTGCCAGTTGTCGTTTCCGCCCATGCGGTCGATGGCCGCCTTGTGGTTCACGCTGTTGTATTTGGCCTCGAGGAGCGGATAGCGCAAGCGCGTGGGAGTCTGCATGTTGGGGTCCTCGTGTGGGAAGTCGCCACGGACGGGGAGCAGTGTGCGGTCGGCGATTGCCGGATAGTCGGAGCGGCGCAGGTTTGCCCATCCCTCGTTAGGATTGGTTATATGGAGAATCCATGCCTGTGTGTTGATTGCCTCGCGTGCGTTGCCTCCGATGGGGTTGGCTGCGATGTACTCGTCAATCTCCTCGTCCGAGATTCTCCTGACAATATCGTAGTAGTTGTTGAGCACCTGCATGGAAGCGCGGATTCCCGCCTCATAGTGGCTCGTCACGTCGCCCAGGGCGTTCCATCCTTTTGAGGCCGCCTCGGCGAGCAGGAACTCAACCTCGGCGTATGTCATGAGTATGCCGGGGCAGTTGGCGTTGCACAATGCGCAAGCGACAGTAGGACGAAGCATACGGGCCGGATAGTTGTTCTTGTCATATCCCTTGTCGGGGTGAAGTTCCGTGAGAGTTTTCAATGTCGGGATGTCATCTGCAGAAGGGCCGTTTACCCAGTCGCTCCACCACGCGTCGCCCACATTGCAAGGCACGATGCCGGCGCCGCCACGCTCTCCCCAGGCGCTCACCTCGTCGGTAACGTCGAAGTTGCCCGAAGTGTCGGTCTGGCTGCGTGTGGTGTGGATGTAGCAGCGGGCAATGCGGTAGAGGCGCGGGTCGTTCATCTTCTGCATGTATTTAAACAAGGTGGAGCAGACGAAAGATGGAGACTCGGGGTCCTGTCCGTAAATCATCTCGCCAAGGGCGTTGGCACGGAAGTCGAGGTCGTTGGCTCCGTCGTAGAGTGTGAAAGGGGCTTCAATGTAATTTATGTAGGCGTCGTCTTCGGCTGACGAGAAAATGCCGCCGTCAGCATTCAGGGCCGCCTCGAACTCCGAGCGCGCCTTTTCGGGGGCCACATCGGAGATGCGCATCGCGTAGCGCAGGCGTAGCGTGTTGGCATAACGTTTCCATGCCTCTGTGTTGGAATTCAGTGATGTTACGTCGCCAGAGATTACGTCGGTGCCGCTGCCGAGCTGCGCAGCGCATGCCTTGAGCTCCGAGAAGATGAAGTCATAGACCTCCTCCTGTGTGTCGTATTTCGGATTGGCAATGTCGCTGATATAAGACATTGCCGCTTCAGTGCAGGGGATGTCTCCGTATATGTCGGAAAGCACGGCCATCAGGTAGGCGCGGTGGATGCGCAGGGCGGCATTGGTGTTGGGCTTGTCCTCAGTGTGGTAGATGGCGTCCACAAGGTTCTTGATGGCAATGGAGTAGAAGCGGTTCCATACGTGGGACATTTCAGAATCCTTGGGGTAGACGGCCCCCGCGTAGTTGGAGACATTCCAACCGCCTGCGTAGTACTGGGTGAAACCGGTAATATAGCTGCGGTAGGTGTC
>JAFPDB010000082.1 GCA_017390085.1 Bacteroidales bacterium
ACATATCGTGCTTTGTTTCTTTGTTTTATCTAAGGTTCGGAAATTTCGGCAAAGATATAGATTTTGACGACTTGTCCGTTGTCGCCCTTTAGGTTGATGAGGTGGTATTGCTTGCCGGTGTTGCCCCTGGTGTCGAACTCGATGTTGAGTTTGACGCTTTGGTCTGGCAAAATCTCATCCTGCTCGGCGACGACCGTGATGCAGGAGCAGTCGGGGTCGAGGCTCGTGATTCTCACGGGCTTGGTGCCGAGGTTGGTTATCCTTTTGGATATGGATATGACGTCGGCGTAGCCGAGTTGCCCGAGGTTGTGGAGGGTGGTGTCGGCCACGAGGCAGCTGGCGTTGTCGAGGTGCTCCGGGGTCTTGGAACCCAAGTCGTCGTTGGCGTTTGAGGCGCACGAGCCGAGGGCTATGATGGCCGCGAGTGTAGCGAGTATTTTGCTGGGGGAGAGGAGCATGTCTCTGAGCGGCATTCTTTAGAAGAGTTGAGCCTCGTTGATACGTTTTTCCTCGACGAGCTGTCGGACGATTTTCTCGAGAAGTCCGTTGATGTAGCTGTTGCTTTTGTCAGTGGAGTAGAACTTGGAAATCTCGATGTACTCGTTGAGTGTGACCTTGATTGGGATGTTGACCATGGTGGTCATTTCTGCGATTGCCATGTCGATGAGGATGACGTCCATGAGGGCCACGCGGTCGGCATCCCAGTTTTTGGAGAATTTCTTGATGAGTTCGATTGTGTTGTCGCGCTCAATGATGCTGCGATGTAGGATTCGCTTTGTGAAGTCGACGTCGTCCTGGTCTTTGTAGAGTGGCATGAGCTCGACTTGCGGACCGTTTTGGCCGTCGAAGTCTTTGATTGTCTTCATGGCCATGCTGATCATGAACTCGGCCTCGTCGTTCCAGAAGACGTTTTTGAGTTCAAGGGCTTGGAAGAAGAATGACATCTTGGGCAGCTCCTTGCCGAGGAGTTTAAGGACGAAGGCTTTGTCGGCCTCGAACGAGTCGGTCTCGGCCTCCATGTATCGGTTGTAGATTTCGGAGTGCGCGAGTTTGGAGAAGATGGTCTTGATGACGGTGTCGTCTTGCGACCAGGAGACTCCTTGCGTCTCGACAATCTTGTTGAGTTGTTCGTTTTCCTCGAGTTGGAGGATGAGCCTGTTTTGAGCGAAGCGGGTGTTAGGGTTCAGTTCGGCGGCCGTTGGGCGCATCTTAGAGCGTCCGATTTCGATTTTCTTGGCGGCCAGATGGCGAAGAGCCGAAGGCAGTTGTAGGATGAGGTGATAGAGTTCTTGGCTTTTGCCAATGCTGTGTTGCAACAATCTTTCAGCCTCTTGGGGGTCGAGGTTTCCCTGTTGTATTAGGGAGTAGAGGGTTTGCATCACCTTGACCCTTATCAGTCTTCTGCTTAACATTTTATATAAGAACTTTTTCTTGTTATGTGCGCCTGTGGTTGTTGTCTTGTTGTGGTAGGATGCACGCCGGCAAAGTTATGGGATTTGGTAGGAAAAGGCAAATTATTTGTCTTTGAATATTTGCTTAATTTCTGATGACGTTTCCTTTACTCGCGTTAAGATTTGATCCTTGGTGTTGCGGAACTGGTCTCGTGTGCTTAGGATTTGTTCTCTGAGGAGGGCGGGCATGAAACGCAGGCTTTCGAAATAGTCGGCCGACGGTTTTATGACGTTGAGCCCGAGGTGGATGATCTCGATTTTGGAGTATGGCTGGAGGAAGAATGGCTCGCCGTCGACGTGGGCTGGGATTTCGCAATCGCTGTTGATTGTCACGCTTTTGGTGCGTATCATCTCGTCGTATTTGTTGGTGTCGATGGATTGGTTGAGGAGTGAGATGACGAGAGCCGGTATGGCGTAGTTGGGGAATTCGGAGACCATGCAGACGTCCATTAGCCCGTCGTCGATTCGTGCGTTTGGGGCGATGTGGATGTTGTTGCCCCATTGGCTCGAGTTGGCGAAGCTGATGAGGAAGGCGGTCCGGAAGAAGATGTCGCCGTCGAAATTGAGGACGTAGTTTTGAGCCTTGTATTTGGGGAATTCCCTTGCGATGAGATTCATGTATTGCAGCGGGCCCCGCCTCTTCTTGTCGGCAAAGAGGTGGCTGATGTAGGCGTCGAAGCCAATTCCCGCCACGTTTAGCGAGTAGCGGTCTCCCACTTTGAGGATGTCGATGGACTTGGTCTCGAATTCGTTGATGACCTCGATGGATGAGGAGGTGCGGAGGGGGATGTCGAGTTCGCGGGCGAGTCCGTTGCCCGAGCCGCAAGGTATTATTCCGAGGGCCGTTGTGCTGCCTACGAGCCCGGCTCCGACCTCATTGACGGTGCCGTCGCCGCCGACGGCGATAATGGCGTCGGCCTTGTCGCGGTGCTGCGCGGCAATCTCTGTTGCGTGACCCCTATGCTTTGTGTGGATGATGTCGAACTCGTATTTCGACTTGTCGATTTTGTGTTTTATCTCCGTCTCGATGGCGGATTTGCGACCTAATCCTGATTTGGGGTTGACGACAAAAAGGATTTGTTTCTTGGTCATTTTTGGGGGTATGTGTCTGGTTCGGTGTGGCTAATATAGCTTTTTTTGTTCAAAACCCTGGGATTTCCACTTGCAGGCCGTCGTAGGCGAGGGCCATGGAGTGGGGGAGGTTCGGGG
>JAFPDB010000083.1 GCA_017390085.1 Bacteroidales bacterium
GTAGTTGCACGACATTCCGTCGTCCATGGTCAGGACGCGGACGGTCCTCTCCTGTGCCTGCGAGGCGAGGCTGACAATCAGAAGGAGGATTAGGGTGTAGGCTCTGCTCACGCTGTGTCACGTTTGGTGTTAACACGAATTTAATAAAATATACGGAAAGCGCGCAAAAGGATTAAGAATATTGCAACGAATGATTCGTGACTCTTTGGTGCGAGAAGCCCGTGCGTAATGATTCTTTCGGCCTTTTGAAAGAAAAACGTCCATTTCAGCCTCTTTTTCGTCAAAAGTGCGCAGTAGGTCATCGGCGCAAGGAGAAATGCGAGCAAAATCTTCAATGCGTTGTCTGTGAGGTGGAGAACACTGTGCGGAGGGTGGATTCTTAACTCCTTACCTGGATGTTTTCACTTCTCTCGTGGTCTTGAGTCGCGTCTCCTGACGCCATCTTGTTCAATATGACCAGCCATTGGCGTCGTCCGTTGTTTTTTTGGGGGGGGCAAGTCATGATGTTTATTTGGCGCGTAGCCCGCTAATACGCGTCTCTGCCCCCACGATAAACTCTTTGGGAACGAAATGCCATAAAACAGACGTGTTGCGTAAAACAGTGCGTATTTGATGTTAATTAATGTTAACGGGGGGGGGTGCATGGTCTTAATAGAAATATTAGTCTAACTTTGGGATTGGCATAGTTTTTGGACTTCTCACCATGGCAACGCCTTGAATCGAGGCCAAAATACCCGCGGGGTTGTACCCTTAATCTGCAAACTAAATTAGCCCACGAATGTCAACCTTTTCACATGAGAACCTCAAAGCTGTGCAGTCATTGAGCTTGTGGTTCAAGATTCTTGGCTCAGCCCTACTTTTGGGCGTAGCCGTCTTTGTCGCCTTCTAAAAAGGGCAGAGAAACATCATCACCTCTCTTCTGAAAGAAAGCGCATGACTCGACAAGCGCAATCTTGTCGGGTCATGCGCTTTCTGTATGTATGGTTTTGTCATGACCTCGTTTTTAAAGCGATAGGTCGTCCTCCGAAAGAGTTGCCCCCCTCTTATGCGGCAAGTTGTTGTCGTTCAAATATTATTACAAAATAGTGTTTATCATCGCCTTGCGCCCCTCGCCCTTACGGGATTAGTAGCGACGAGTCGCCGTAGCTGAGGAATCGGTATCCGCCGTCGAGGGCGTGGGCGTATATACGGCGCCAATCGTCGCCGACGAAGGCCCCGATGAGGAGCAGGAGCGTGCTGTGTGGCTGGTGGAAATTCGTGATGAGGGCGTCGACCATGTGGTATTTGTAGCCTGGTTTTATCATGATTTGCGTCTGGCTGTGGAGCTCGTCGGACTGCGATGCGTCGATATGCCCGAGCAGGGCGCCGAGAGCGTCGGCCACGGCCACGCCGGAGGGCAGGTCGTAGGCCTCCCATTGCCCGAGGCCGCAATCAATGTCCTGCCCCGCCATTAGCTTGACGCCGAGCCAGTAGAGGCTCTCAAGCGTACGGACTGAGGTCGTCCCGACGGCCACGACCTTGCTTTCGTTGCGGACCAGGCGCTCTATGACTTGCCTTGTGACGACTATGTGCTCCGTGTGCATCACGTGGTCCTCCACCTCGTCGGTCTGGACGGGTTTGAATGTCCCGGCCCCGACGTGGAGTGTCACGGATAGAATCTCATGCCCGCGGCTCTCGATGTCGGCCAGGACCTGTGGCGTGAAGTGCAGCCCTGCCGTAGGGGCGGCCACCGAGCCCTTGTGTTGGCCGTATACGGTTTGGTAGCGCGTCTCGTCGATGGCCTCAGTCTCGCGGTTCAGGTATGGGGGGATGGGCATCACCCCCGCGGCCTCTATCACTTCGGCGAAGGTGGCCGTGTCGGGCCATCTGAATAGGATTTCCGATGTGTTGCCGTCTTGCGAGAGGCGCGTGGCCGTTAGGGCAACGTCTCCGCCGGGTGTCCTGACGTCGAGCGTCAGCTGCCCCTCTTTCCATCGCTTGGAGTTGCCCACGATGCATTTCCATTGGCTTTGCCCGCGGGCGCTGAAGGCTTGCTCGGCTTCGGAGGGTAGGGTGGGTTCGAGGCAGAAAACCTCTATGGCGGCCCCCGTCGCCTTGTGGAAACGAAGCCGGGCGCGGATGACCTTGGTGTCGTTGCGGACCAGCAGGCTGCCCTCGGGCAGCAACCCCGCCACGTCGCCAAATTTGGAGTCGGCGATTTCGCCGTGGCGGTAGACGAGGAGTTTCGAGTCGTCTCTCTTGGGGAGAGGGTATTTGGCTATACGGTCGTCAGGGAGGTTGTAGTCGAAGACCTTCATGTCGTTTCTTTTGCTTTTCTTTCGGGAGTGGTGGAGTGGGTCAGCTTATCTTGACGCGCCCCGGGTTCTGTTTTACGAAGTCTTCCCAGGAGGCTGATTTGCCGCGAGGTTTCGGGATTTTGACGCCTCCCGCCTGTTTGTCGGCGTCGCCTATCGCGGCTTTGAGTTGCGAGGCCAGGAAGTGGCAGTAGGCAATGGCGAGGGCGTCTGTGGCGTCAAGGAATTTGGGGATTTCGGCAAAGGCGAGCATCTTTTTGAGCATTGCCGCCACCTGCTCTTTCGAGGCGGAGCCGTTGCCCGTTATGGCTTGCTTCACCCGCAGTGGCGCATATTCCGCCACCGGTATGCCGTGGGCAAGGGCCGCCGCCATACAGATGCCTTGCGCCCTGCCGAGCTTAAGCATGGTCTGCACGTTTTTTCCGCAGAACGGGGCCTCTATGGCAAGTTCGTCTGGCTTAAACTCTTTTATTATGACGTTTATCCTCTCATATATTCTTTTCAGGCGTTCGTAATGGTCGGCCACGCGCCCCATCTGGACGGTCCCGAGTATTACGACTTGCGCGCGGTTGCCCTCCACGTCCAGTATCGAGTACCCCATCACGTTGGTGCCGGGGTCAATCCCGAGGATTCGCCTTTTGATCGTCATATTTCGAGGTTGATGGAC
>JAFPDB010000084.1 GCA_017390085.1 Bacteroidales bacterium
ATCAAGACAAATGAATCTGATAGTTGCAAAGGAGCATTTCTCTGAGAACGTCATCAAGTTCGAGATCGAGGCTCCACGCATAGCCAAGGCGAGGAAAGCCGGCCACTTCGTCATTGTCCGTGTCGACAAAAATGGCGAGAGGGTGCCCCTCACCATCGCGGGCTCTGACATCGAGAAGGGCACCATCACACTTGTAGTCCAGCGCATCGGCGTCTCCACTTGGAAACTTTGTAACCTCAATGTAGGCGACTACGTCGAGGACGTCGTTGGCCCTCTCGGCCGAGCCACACAGATCGAGAAACAAGAGGGTACCGTCCTTTGCGCCGGAGGCGGCGTCGGCGTTGCGCCCCTGCTCCCCATAATTAAGGCCCACCACGACGC
Organism: Bacteroidales bacterium; assembly: GCA_017390085.1. GTDB lineage: Bacteria > Bacteroidota > Bacteroidia > Bacteroidales > Marinilabiliaceae > W3P20-009. The sequence continues at coordinate 382 of JAFPDB010000084.1, forward strand.
CGGCAACCGCGTAGTCGCCGTACTTGCAGGCCGTACCAAAGAACTCATAATCCTCGAAGACGAGGTGCGTAAATATGCCGACGACGTCGTCATCATGACCGACGACGGCTCCTACGGCACCAAAGGCCTCGTCACCACCGGCATGGAGACCGTCATCAACCGCGAGAAGGTTTCTGAGGCCGTCGTCATTGGACCGGCCATCATGATGAAGTTCGGTGCCCTCACCACAAAGAAATACGACATCCCAACTTGGGTGAGCCTCAACACCGTAATGGTCGACGGAACGGGCATGTGCGGCGCGTGCCGCGTAAGCGTCGGCGGTAAGACCCGCTTCGTCTGCGTCGACGGACCCGAGTTCAACGCCCACGAGGTCGACTTCGACGAGATGCTCAAGCGTATGGGTGGCTTCAAAGCCGAGGAGCAAGAGGCTTTCGCCGCCTACAAAGAGGCTTGCGGAATGAATTAACTACAACCAACCAGAAGAGAACAAGAAAATGTCTGATATTCAAGATATACGTAAGGCGCAACGCGACGAAGAGTGGCGCAAGGCCGTCAGGGACGGCATCAAGCCTAAGGACCGCATGGCCCTGGAGCGAGTCGTCATGCCCGAGGCCGACGCCCAAGAGCGTTCACACTCCTACATCGAGGTCAACATGGGCCTCGACCTGGAGCAGGCCATGAACGAGGCCAAGCGCTGCCTCGATTGCCCAAGCCCATCTTGCGTGACGGGATGCCCAGTCGAGATCAACATCCCCACTTTCATCAAGAACATCGAGCGCGGCGAGATTCTCGAGGCCGCACGCGTCATCAAGGAGACCAGCACCCTCCCCGCCGTCTGCGGACGCGTATGCCCGCAGGAGAAACAGTGCGAGAGCCAGTGCATCTACGTCAAGAGTAAGAAAAAGGCCGTAGCCATCGGATATCTCGAGCGTTTCGCCGCCGACTACGAGCGTACCTCTGGACAAGCCGCCACCCCCGAGTTGGCAGAAAAGAACGGCATCAAGGTGGCTGTCATCGGCTCCGGCCCGGCAGGTCTCACCTGCTCGGGCGAACTCGCCAAGAAGGGCTACGACGTCACGATCTTCGAGGCCCTCCACGAGATTGGCGGAGTCCTGAAATACGGCATCCCAGAATTCCGTCTCCCCAACGACATCGTCGATTTCGAGATTAACAACCTCGCCAAGATGGGCGTCAAGTTCGAAGCCGATTTCATCGTCGGCAAGACTGCCACCATCGACGATCTCCGAGCCGAGGGCTTCAAGGCCTTCTTCGTCGGAAGCGGAGCCGGACTCCCGCGTTTCATGGGCATCCCCGGCGAGAATTGCAACGGCATCATGAGCTCCAACGAGTACCTCACCCGAGTCAACCTCATGCACGCCGCCGACAAGAGCTTCGACACGCCAATCATCTTCGGCAAGAACGTCGCCGTAATCGGTGGCGGCAACACGGCCATGGACTCAGTACGCACGGCGCGCCGCCTCGGCGCGGAGAAGGTCATGCTCATCTACCGCCGTTCCGAAGTCGAGATGCCAGCCCGACTTGAGGAAATACACCACGCCAAGGAGGAGGGTGTCGAATTCATGACGCTCCACAACCCAGTCGAGTACCTCGCCGACGACAAAGGCCGCGTACGCGCCATGAGGGTACAGCGAATGGATCTCGGCGAACCCGACGAGCGCGGACGCCGCAAGCCGGTCCCCGTCGAGGGCGCAATTGACGAGATCCCCGTCGACCTCGTCATCGTCAGCGTCGGAGTATCCCCCAACCCACTCATCTCAAGCTCACACCCCGACATCAAGACAACCGACCGGGGCACGCTCGAGGCCAACGACTCTTTGCAGACCTCTGTGCCCGACGTCTTCGCGGGTGGTGACATCGTACGCGGCGGCGCCACCGTCATCCTCGCCATGGGCGACGGACGCAAAGCGGCAGCCTCCATCGACGAGTATTTGCGGAAGAACGCCTAAACGCGTTTAGTAAGCTACAAATATTCTCCGCGGCGGGATGCGTAATGAAGCATCTCGCCGCTTTTCGGATTGTATAAGCCGACAAAACAGACTAAATTTGCGGAGCAATTACACCCGTCACTTCAAGAATGACAGCGACAGACAGAAGCGGACGGCCAAACGTAAAGATTGACGTAATTGGCTAAACGCGCTTACAATATACAGCGGGCACTGCTGACATTCGTGCCTTTCCTGATTTCCATCATTATCGCGCAGTCGGGCAACAGCCTGGCGGTGGCGATGCCTTCTGCAACGCCGACCGATAGCGCAACACTCACCCTCAGGGCCGACTCGCTCCTCCGCCTGCCGCAAAAGAAACAAGACGAGGCTACGCAAGACACTACGAAAAAAGACTCCAAGGGCGGCAACTCCATGATGCTCGACGCCGAGGTGAAGTACGAGGCCAATGACTCCATGCGCTTCGATTTCGAGCACAAGAAGATGTATCTCTATGGCGACGCAAAAATCGACTACGGCGAAATATCGCTAACGGCCTATGCCATAGAGCTCGACATGGACAGCTCCCTCGCCTACGCCCACGGAAAAGTCGACTCCCTTGGAGTCGAATCCGGACTCCCCGTCTTCAAGGACAAAAGCGGCGAGTACACCATGCGGACCATGAAGTACAACTTCGACACGAAAAAGGCGATCATTGAGCACATCGTGACCGAGCAAGGAGAAGGGTTCGTCGTGGGCCAAAGGGCAAAAAGGGTCAGCGAGAAGGAGTATTTCATGAAGGATGCCAAATACACCACGTGCAACAATCACGAGCATCCTCACTTCTACCTCAACCTCACAAAGGCCAAAGTCATACCGGGCAAGAAGACCGTCACCGGCCCGGCCTACCTCGTCCTCCTCGACGTGCCTCTGCCAATCGCCATCCCCTTCGCCATCATCCCAAACACAAAATCTTACAGTTCGGGCATCATCATCCCGAGCTACGGCGACGAGAGCACCCGCGGCTTCTACTTGCGGCAAGGCGGCTACTATTGGGCAGCCAATGAATATTTCGACCTGAAAATCTTGGGCGACATCTACACCAAAGGATCCTGGGGTCTCCACGTCTCCTCGGTCTACAAGAAACGATATAAGTTCAGCGGCAGCTTCTCCACCGACATCATCACCAACGTCTATTCTGAGAAAAGCCTCCCCGATTATCAGAAGAATAACGACTTCTCGATGCGATGGAACCACTCGCAAGACAGCAAGGCCAATCCCGACCAAACCTTCTCCGCGTCGGTCAACTTCTCAACCAGCTCCTACAACAAGAACAACGTCGGCAACGTCGTCAATACCCAAGCCCTGACCACCAACCAGAAAAGCTCCAGCATCTCCTACAGCCGAAAGTGGCAGGGCAACCCTTTCCGCATGACGGCTTCGCTCCTGCACTCCCAAAACAGCCGAGACACCTCAATCAGCCTCACGTTGCCAGACATCTCCGTAACATCCTCCAAACGCTTCTACCCCTTCAAGCCCAAGAAGGCTGTCGGCTCGTCCAACAACCCTATCCAGAACATCAACATAAATTACTCGCTCTCGATGAAAAACAGTATCTCCTGTAAAGAGCGGGACCTCACTTTCGCGCCCGAGAGTTTCTCGACAGTCTGGAAGAACGGAATGAAGCACACTGTTCCCATCGCCACGAATTTCAAGCTCCTGCGCTTCTTCTCCTTCACGCCGTCGTTCAACTATACCGAGCGTTGGTATCTCAATAAGACGCGCAAGGTGTGGGACGAGGAGAACCAGAAACTCGTGAAACTCGACCCCGAGAAAGGCTTCAATCGAGTCTACAACTTCGACATGTCGATTGGCACGAGTACGAAGGTCTACACTTTCTACCGCCCCATCCGAGCCATCTTCGGCGACAAAATCGAAGCCATACGCCACGTCATGACACCGTCGGTCAGCGTCTCCTACACCCCCGATTTCTCCGACCCCAAATACGGCTTTTTCGACCACTTCCAATATTACGACAAGAAGAGCGACAAGGTGGTCGACTACAAATACTCGCTCTACGAGGGCTACCTCTACGGCGCGCCCAGTGCCGGCAAGAGCGGGAAACTCTCTTTCTCGCTCGGCAACACCCTCGAGATGAAGGTCAAGACCGACAAGGACACGACGGGTTTCAAGAAAATCGGAATACTCGAAAGCCTCAGTCTTTCAAGCGGCTACGACTTCATGAAAGACTCGATGCGGTTCGACAACATATCGATGAGCGGCCGCACGAAGGTCTTTGGCACTAACGTGAGCTTCTCGGCTCAATTCGACCCCTATGGAGTCGTGGCCTCCAAGACAGGCACGGCCGTCAGGATTAACCGCGGCGCGATAAAGGTGAACAATAAGCTCGTCAACCTCAAGAGCGCAAGC
>JAFPDB010000085.1 GCA_017390085.1 Bacteroidales bacterium
AGCAAACGAAGCGCGGCGGAGTGGATTAACGAGTTCGCCATTACGGAGGCCAAGATGTTGCTCCGCTTCTCGGATATGAGCGTGCAGCAAGTGGCGGAGAAGCTCAACTTCTCGTCGCAATCGGCTTTTGGCAAGTATTTTAAGCAGTACGTGGGGGTCAGCCCCAAAGTCTTCCGGCGCGAGAACTAACGGCTCCTGACGTTGGGGGCGCTGTTGCCCTTGCCCTTGTCGAGCCAGCTGTTGCCCTGCGAGTAGCCTCCGCTGCGCCTGTTGCTCTGGCGGCTCCGCCCGCTCCACGAGTCGGAGCCCGAGCTGCGCCGCGCTGGGCGTGAGACTGGCGACGAGCCTCCCGCCGATGCGCGGGGCTGGCGGCTTTGGTTTTGCGGCTCGTAGTTGTCGGCGATGGTCACCTCGTCCTCTTTGTTGGGCTGCGCGCCCTTCTCTTTCGTCACCTGCACGTCCGACTGGAACTTCCAGCCGTCGTCGGTCAGCAGGTAGGCGTCGTAGCTCAGGTCGGGGCCGTAGTATTCGGCCTTGCCGGTCATGATTCGGCTGTTGGCTTCGAGATGGTCGAAGACTATCATCTCGGCCTTGGCGTCGTAGCGCATTGTCATGCTGGCGTTTATCGAATAGTTGAACACCCTCCGGCGCAGGCGTTGCTTGGGGTGGATGAACGCTCGCGCCTGCCCGAAAGTGAGCCGTCCGCCGTTGCCCTCGCAAACGACGTCTATGACGCGTGTCTTGGTCGTAGAGTTGGCGCCCTTGTAGCCGAGCAGGGCGTAGTAGTTCTTACGGTCTTGGCGAAACTGTATGATGCCCGTGTAGAGGGCCCCGTACCACGACTTGGAGTTAAGGACTGCAAGCTCGGGCTGCTTGATGCTCGGCGTCTTGTCGATTAGCCTCTCGACGTGGACCCCCCTCTTGTTTTTCAGAATCATCCATCCTCCGCAGCGCGACGTGAAGTCGCTGTAGGCCACGATGTAGGTTATGGACCTGAGGACCTCGTCGGGCGAGTCGCAGACCGTCAATTCGGGCAGTCCGCCAAGTTCGCCTGTGAGGGTCGCGGTAGCCTTGTCGAGCCGCTTGACGACAAGGGCCTCGGCCTCGTCTTTCTCGCCGTCGGAGCGGTCAACCGACGACGTGACGACCCTCAGGGCCATGCGGCTCACGATGTCAGCCACTGTCAGCAGCGTCTTCCTCCCCAGGGTGTCGGTCACGCTAATCCCGTCGAGCCCGCCCCCCGGGGCGTGGCGGACGGCGAAGACCGAGTCGGCCCCGGCAATCTCGTCGACAAAGGCCATCGTCTCACGCCGTTGCCCGATGCGAGACGTGGCCATCCAGACGAGGCGGCTCTTGCCCTTGCGCGACCACGTGGCGCACCATGCCGTGGCGTCGTCGTTCGTGGCGTCGATACGGGTCATGCCGGAGGGCCGCCACGCCTTGAGAGCCGAATCGGAGGCGGCGGCCATGTGCCTCTCGACCGCCGACCGCCATGCCGCCTCGTCGTACGACAGGGAGTGAATGTCGGGCTGGGAGATGAATGTGGCGGTCATGAGCTCAACGTCGTCGAGCGGGTCGGGTTGAGCCGACGCGGCCAGGAGGGGCAGCGTCATGGCCATTGCCGCGCAGAGGGTGCGGAGTGTCATTTTTTTTTCGGGAGTTGGTTGGGAGTCGATAGCGCGAAAGTAAGAATGTCTTTGCTAAATTTGTGAATACAACACTCATACCATACTTTTTTGCCGACGGAACTTAAGTACATCAAGGGCATCGGGCCGCGCAGAGCCGACGTCTTGGCGCGCGAGGCGGACATCCATTCGCCGGAGGATGTCATTGAGTATTTCCCCTACAGATACGTCGACCGCAGCCGGATCTACACCATCAGGGAGCTGACGGCCGACATGAGCTACGTCCAGCTCATTGGCCGGTTCGTCTCCAAAGAGGTCGTGGGCCAAGGGACCAAAAGGCGTCTCTCGGCGCGGTTCGTCGACGGCACGGGGAGCATGGAAGTGGTGTGGTTCAGGGGGTTGAACTACGTCGAGGGGCAGATTAACACATCCGACGAGTACCTGCTCTTCGGGAAACCATCAATCTTCATGGGGCGGATGAACATGGCGCACCCCGACATTGAGCGAAACCCCGACCGCCTCCAGTTCTCGGGCAAGCTAATGCCGATGTACAACACAACTGAGGGCATGAAACGCGCCATGATAACGAGCAAGACGATGCAGGGAATCGTCGAGTCGGTCTTCGCCGCCGTCGGCACCGGCGCAATACGAGAGACATTGCCCGCCCAGCTCGTAGCCCGCCATAACCTCATGCCTCGCCCGCAAGCCCTCTGGGCCATCCATTTCCCCACGGACCTCAAGACACTCGACGCGGCGCGCTTCCGACTGAAATTCGAAGAACTCTTCTACATCCAATTAGCCCTCCTGCGAAGCCGCAACCTCAACCGCAGCCAAGTGGAGGGCATCAGGTTCACGTCGCCCGGCCCCATGCTGGGCAGCTTCTACAAAGACCATCTGAAATTTGAGCCAACGGGCGCCCAGAAGAGGGTCGTCCATGAGGTATGGGGCGACTTCAAGAGCGGCAAGCAGATGAACCGCCTCGTCCAGGGCGACGTGGGCAGCGGCAAGACGCTCGTGGCCCTGCTCTGCATGCTGATCGTGACGGGCAACGGGATGCAAGCGTGCCTGATGGCCCCGACGGAGATTCTCGCCAACCAGCACTATGAGAGCCTGGTGGCGGAGCTGCGAGGGATGGACGTCGGCGTCGCGCTGCTGACGGGTTCCGTCAAGGGCAAGAAACGCAAGGCGATACTCGACGGCCTGGCCGGCGGCTCGATTGGCATCGTCGTCGGGACCCACGCCCTTATAGGCCCGACGGTCGTCTTCAAGAACCTCGCCCTCTGCGTAATCGACGAGCAGCACCGCTTCGGAGTGGCGCAAAGGGCCTCGTTGTGGACCAAGAACTCGAGGCCGCCGCACATCCTCGTCATGACGGCCACCCCCATACCCCGCACCCTCGCCATGACCATCTACGGCGACCTCGACGTCAGCGTAATCGACGAGATGCCGCCGGGGCGGAAACCCGTCTTCACCGAACACTACTTCTACTGCAACCGAAACAGGCTCAACGCCTTTATCCGTTCCGAGCTCCAGAAAGGGCGGCAAGCCTACGTCGTCTTCCCCCTCATCAAGGAGAACGAGAAAATGGACTACAAAAACCTTGAGGAGGGCTTCCGGTACATGAAGGAGAGCTTCGCCGAATACAAAGTCTGCATGGTGCACGGCAAGCTCAGTGCCGACGACAAGGACGAGGCCATGCGCCAGTTCGTGAGCGGCGAGGCGCAAATAATGGTGGCGACCACGGTCATCGAGGTGGGCGTCAACGTGCCCAACGCCTCGGTCATGGTGATCGAGAGCGCCGAACGCTTTGGCCTCAGCCAGCTGCACCAGCTCCGCGGGCGCGTGGGCCGTGGCGCGGACCAGAGCTTCTGCATCCTCATGACGGCCAACGAGCTGGGGCGCGACACGCGCAGGCGGATCGAGATCATGTGTCAGACAACCGACGGCTTCGCCATCGCCGAGGCCGATATGCGGCTTCGCGGCCCTGGCGACATCGAGGGCACGCAACAGAGCGGCATCCCGTTCCGACTCAAGATATCGGACTTGGCCCGCGACTCCCAGATTCTCAGCTTCGCCCGCGATTGCGCCAAAGAGGTCTTGGCTCAAGACCCCATGCTGGCGTCGCCCCAGAGCGTGGTCATGACCCAGAGGCTGGCGGAGCTGCAAAACGACACCGTCAACTGGAGCCGAATATCGTAGGCCGCCCGAACGTGAGCGGGCGAGCTAATTGGCGTAAGGAAGGGAGCGAAAAGGTCTCAACTTTGCGAAAAAAAACGTAACTTCATTCGTATGCTGTTTTGAGCGGCGCGGCATGACGCCCACCAATCGATTAGCCCCCTCAGTCGAGTGGGCGCGACGACTGTGCAGCCGACGATTATTTTGGAAAATCTGATAAAAATTAGCTACATGAAAACGACAAAAGGCCTGCTGCTGGCCGTCTTGGCAGCTTTCACAATCTTCTGCTCACCCGCCGAGGCGCAGAAGAAAAAGTACAAAACGACAGACGACAAGAAGGCCTACGCCCTGTATAAGGAAGGAAACGACATCCTCATCATGGCGGGGCGAGAGAACGTCGCCAAATTGAAAGAGGCCCTCGCCAAATATGAGGCGGCCCTGAAGCGCGACCCCCAATACATCGAGGCCGTCTTCGCGATGTCCGAAGTATACGCCGACCTCGGCCAGCCTGGCAACCAGATTGGCTACCTCCAGAGGGGCGTGGGGCTCGACTCGCTATATTGGATTGGAGCATACTACCGCTGCGCCGTGGCCCTGTGCCAAAAAGAGAGGTATGAGGAGTCGGTCAAGTGGTTCAAACTCTACGACCATTACTCGAAAATCAAGAAGACCAACATCAAGCAAGACAACCAATGGCGGCGCAAGGCAATGTCGATGGTCAAGACCATGAGCAACCCCGTGCCTTTCGAGCCACGCTACCCGAGCCCGCTCATCGAGCAGACACCCTACGAGACCTACTGGCCGTCGCTCTCGCTCGACGAGACCGAGCTTGTCGTCACGTCGCGCCTGCCCCGCGACACCGCGGCTTTTAGGGAAGACCCCTCAATGATCGCCCGAATCAACAATAACGAGACGCAAGAGGACCTCTACGTCATGACGCGCGAAAACCCCGACGCGCAGTGGCGCCCGCTCCAGCCCATCTATAACATCAACAGCGACTTCAACGAGGGGACGCAAACCATATCGCCCGACGGCCGGTGGATGTTCTACACAGCCTGCGGCTACCGCGACTCGAAAGGCTCGTGCGACATCTATTTCTCGCAACGCACGGCGCGCGGATGGACCAAGGGCGTCAACATCGGCGAGCCCGTCAACTCCGCCGCTTGGGAGTCGCAACCCTGCTTCTCTGCCGACGGCAAGACCCTCTTCTTCGTGCGCGGCAGGGCAAACTCGTCATTG
>JAFPDB010000086.1 GCA_017390085.1 Bacteroidales bacterium
GTGTGAAAAATATGCTCGATGCCGTTAGCGTCACACCATTCAGGCAACTTCTTGGAGATGAACTCGGGGCCGTTGTCCGTGCGTATCCGTCAAGATTCCCCATGAAGGAATATTGTCTTCTATAACGACTTGACAACGCGGCTTGCGGGCATGGACATTGAAACCTCCATGGCTACGGCCTCGCGTGTGCAGTCGTCCAGAACATTGAGCACTCTGAACGCGCGTAGCTTTCGCGTCGGCCATCCTCAAGAAGTTTAACTCACTGATTCTGCGACGTTTGCTGGGTGAATAATATTAAATTCTTTGTTAAAACCCTCATTTATAAGACTTTGCGAAGCGCAGCTCTTGCGCAGGCGCGTGGTTATGCTGGCTATGGCAAAGTAGGAAACTTTAGTTTAAGAATTCTCACGATAGCATCACCCCCCTATCGCCGACTCACAAATTGAGCGACAGATGGCATCGTGAACCTCTTTTAAAGGAAACTTGAATAGGCAATCCTCCCGCTTCGGGCTGAGACGTTCGCCCAGTCGTCATCTTCAAATTGCAATACAAGCAGGCCGGCCGTCGGGAACGAGCATGGCAAAGCTTCCGCCGCAAGGTTCGACGCCTTATACGTAATGTCGGGATTATGGGCCACCAACGCTACGGTCTTGCTTTCTTGTGCTTTCTGGCTTAAACACCCCAAAAGCTCATCGGTTGTATACGCCTCGTAGAGGAAATGCTCGTAGACTATTGTTTTGCGCTCCGAAACCTGTTCCGCCATTATTTGAGCCGTCTCCTTTGCACGAACTGCATCGGACGCTATGAAAATCTCTGGGCTTATCCCCCACCCTTTCAACAGCAGACTCGCGTTCAATGCCTGATTCTTTCCGCGCGCGGTAAGCCGCCTCTCAAAATCCTCGCCATCGCCATACCCGGCTTCGCCGTGACGAACCAAGACAAGCGTCAGCACGGCCTCAGAATTTGTAGGTTATGCCGGCCATGGCATTAAAACGGTACGAAGAGTAGCCAAGCCAACGTTGCAGATCCGCTGCCGCGATGTTGTTAACGTTCAAGAAGGCCGTCCAGCGGTTTGAGATGTAGTAGCTGCCGCCAAGGTTGAGGTCGAGGAATCCGTCGATGCTCTTGGCCTCGCCAGCCGTCGGGTCATACGCCTGGCGCTCGCCCTCGTAGGTGAGCTTTGCCTTTAGGCCCAAACGCTCCGTCGGTTTGCACTTGCCCGAGAGCGACAATACGACTTGCGGACGGTTCCACGCCTCGTCGAGCGAGTTCATGTTGTAGTTATTGAATGTCACCTCGAACAAGATGTTGCTGTTGGCCGTCGGGTTGACATTAATCTCGCCATTGAGGCTGAAGAGTTTGCCGTCGTCTTGCAATATGGCAAAGTGTGGGGCGTAGCCGACGATTGTGGTGTCGGAAGCCGACATGAAATGCCTGTTCACAAAGAATACTTCGTCACCCAACGACTTGAAAGCCAAGCCTATGCCGGCCTGTACGCTCTTTGAGAACGCCCCCCTGATTCCGAGGTTGAAGACGATTGGGGATTGAGAGTGGAAGACGTCATTTCGGGAGACGTATCGCTTCAGACGGCCGTCGTAGACATATTTGCGAGCGTCGGCCGATACGTAGGGATTTCTTTCAACGAGGCTTCTGATGCTGTTTTGTGCGAACTCGCCGGTCAGGCCGGCATTGACATTCACGCGTCCGTCGCCGACAAAGAATCTGACGCTCAAGTCGGGTTGGACAATGAAGTCGTCTTTGTCGGCATAGTCGTCGCCCACCACGCCTATTATCCTCAAGCCGAGGCGCAAGGACATGAATTCTTTGTCCGTACGGAAGTGAGGCGCGAAGAGGATGTCCGTCCCCTTATGCTCCACAAAGTCGTAATACGGGTCTTCGTCGCCAAGTTTCGACTTGAACGTATTGACCTCCAAATCCGCGTCTACGCCGGCCACCCTCTTGATGGGGAAACGCAGGGAGCCGCCGAAGTGGATGTCGGTCTGCCCCACGCCACTCTTATTGCCCCAAACGCCAAAACCGGCAAACGCCTTAAAGGTGAATTTATCCAGTGGGTCTGCAATAGTGTTGCCAATATCGAACATGAAGTCTAATGCCGTATTGCGCTGTTTATCAATGCGCAGCACGTCGCCGCCCGACAATTCGCCACCGTCTTCCGACAAGTAGGCCAAGGTGTCCGTGATGGAGTTCTGCCCGAAATAGGAGTAGGCGTTATTGGCAAAATCAACGTCGAAGCCGAAACGAAGATTTCCGCCAAAATGGTTGTAGTCCACACCCGCCCACGTATCGTTGCGGTGCGCTTCCACTTTTCCGCCCTCCTCGAGCTTCACCTTGCCCAGCTGAGCCATGTGGCCTGCCTTCAGCGTAAGGTGATGCTCTTGCGAGTTGCCGTTGTTGTAGATTATCTGACCATAAAACGAGGGCAGCGAGCCAACGCCCCCCTCCACCATGGCACGGTAAGGGCTTTTATATATCGGGAAGTCCATGCCTGCGGCGGATAGCGGCTCCGGCTTGGTCGTCACAGTCGAGACGCGTTGGAGCATCTGATACTCGAAGCTGTTTGAGTACTTCACCGTGTCGTCAACAACGGGGTCGATGCTAATCTTTTTCGACCGCCTAAGCGTTGGCTGATAAGCGTTTACGACATCGACCGAACGGTCGACTGAGTTTATGGTGTCATTTTGGGCGGCCGCGTCAATCCCGCAGGCCATGGCTGCCAGCAAAATCGAGACTCTTACGCCGTATGTAGTCTTGCTCATTGTAGTCTATGGGTTTCTCTGCTGTTGTTATTCTGCCGGGGCCTCTGTTGCGGCGTCGACGTTCCACTTGCCAAGCCTTTCGGCAATCATACCGGCTATGTCGTCTTCCGCCACGTAGCTCTCTTGCAGCGTCTGCAAGTATTGGACGGCCTGGAAGTCGTCGCCCTTGGCGTGATAGATGTCAGAAAGAAGAACGAAACTACGCGCAAGCCAATATTGGTGCGGAGTACCCTTCTCAATGTAGTCAAACACTTCATTCTCAGCAGCCTCCTGGTCAGAGCTGTCGAATAGGTACTGCGCCACCAGATACTTTGCCTCGGCTCCTTCGACAGTCTTTGTGCTTTCGGCAAGGCTTCTCAAAATGGGCAAAGCGTCGCCCGTCTTGCCAAGCGCGATGAGAGATTTGGCTTTCAGATATTGCGCCTCTCGAAGAATGGCGGGCGAGGCTTGCGGCATGGCTATCACCTTATCGGCTCCCGCGATACATTGCTCAAGGTCGCCAAGCGCCTTCATGCAACGCATCTGTCCGATAATCGCCTCGACCTTATTAGCCTCGACCTCTGCGGCCTGCTCCAGACGCAAGAACGAGGAGAGGGCTTCGCGATAGTCACCCGACTTGTAGAGCAGCTCGCCGCCACGAAGCAAGGCCTCTTCTGTAAAGACGCTGCGCGGCTGGGCGCCGACGGCCTGATAGAGTCTCAACGCCTCGTCGAACTCCTTGTCGGAGTAGTAGCAATCGGCCAGATAGAAGTTGGAGGGCGTCACGTAGCGGCCTGTCGGGAACGTATCCAGGTAACGTTTGAAGCCCGACTTCGCCTCTGCGAAATTCCCCTTCATGTATTGGTTCGACGCGCTCACGTAGAGCAGCGAGTCGCGCTCGCTCTCGCCGACGTGGGCAAAAGCCCCGAGCGTGGAGGTGTATGCTATGTAGCCGTCGTAGTCGCCATTCTCCATATAGACGTTGCGAAGTCCGTTGAGCGCGTCGGTGGCCTCGGGAGTTGAGGGGTACTCGTTGATGACGCGTTTGTAGAAGGCCATGGAGTTCTCGAACTCGTTGTTGTTGTAGTA
>JAFPDB010000087.1 GCA_017390085.1 Bacteroidales bacterium
CCCTCGAACTTAAGGTCGCCTACGAAGATAGTCTGACCAACCTTGAGTGGAGTAACATCAACAACGAGCTCATCTGGAATGGTCCTGGACCCACCGGCCTTCGCCAAGCACGTCAGCGTCTTGCGCAACGCCCTGAAGGGCTACCGCAGGCTGAACGCCAAGGCCATGCAGATTATCGAGCCGGGCGGGATACTCTTCACATTCTCATGCTCGCAAGTGGTCAGCAAGGAAGAGTTCCGCACAATGGTCTTCACGGCCGCCACCATGGCGCACCGCCGCGTCGCCATACTCCACCAACTGACGCAGCCCGCCGACCACCCCATCAACATCTACCACCCCGAGGGCGAATATCTGAAAGGCCTCGTCCTCAAAGTATATTAGGATGAACTTCTACGACTTAGACTTTACCGACGAGCTGCTCGACAGCCTCGACGCCATGCGATTCAGCCAGCCTACGCCAATCCAAGAGCAGGCCATCCCCGTAATCATGGAGGGTCGCGACCTCATAGCCTGCGCGCAGACCGGCACGGGCAAGACGGCGGCATACCTCCTGCCGATAATCGACGACCTGGTCCGCAACCCCAACGACGGAGTGGACACGATAATCCTGGTGCCGACGCGCGAACTGGCCATACAAATCGACCAGCAGATGAGCGGCTTCGGCTACTTCGTCAGCGTCTCGTCGACAGCCATATACGGCGGAAACGACAGCGGCGAGTGGAGCCGTCAGCGGACGGCGCTGAGCGAGGGCGCCGACATCGTGATAGCCACGCCCGGGCGAATGCTCCAGCACATCAGCATGGGGTACGTGGACTTCAGCAAAGTCCGCCACCTCGTGCTCGACGAGGCGGACCGGATGTTGGACATGGGCTTTTACGAAGACATCATGCAAGTGGTGAAGCTCCTGCCCGTCGAGACGCGCCAGACGCTCATGTTCTCCGCCACGATGCCCCCGAAGATCCGCGACCTGGCCAAGACCATATTGCGCGACCCCGCCGAAATATCAATAGCCATAGCTAAGCCCGCGGAGGGCATCCGCCAAGCCGCCTACCCCGTCTACGAGGCCCAGAAGGGGGCTCTGGTTGTCGACATACTGAAAAGCCACGCGGGGATGAGCATAATAGTGTTCGGGTCGCGGAAGCAGAGCGTCAAAGAGCTCGGCCACACGCTGAAACGCAAAGGCTTCAGCGCGGGCGTCATACACTCGGACCTTGAGCAGTCGGAGCGCGAAGAGGTGCTGAGGCAATTCCGCAGCCGCAACATAGAGGTGCTGGTGGCGACGGACATCATAGCGCGAGGCATCGACATCCCGGACGTCGACGTGGTGATAAACTTCGACGTGCCACACGACGCCGAGGACTACGTCCACCGCATAGGGCGCACGGCAAGGGCGCAGAGCAAGGGCGAGGCGTTCACGCTCATCGTGCCGGACGAGATGTTCTCCTTTGGCCGCATAGAGAAACTTATCGAGAAAACCGTCGAGAAGCTGCCGCTGCCCGAAGGCCTTGGCGAGCAGCCGAAGTATGACCCCAACACGCGCACTCGCGGCGGACATGGGCCAAAACAGCAAGGAGGTCAGAGACCCAGCCAGCATCGGGACGGTCAGCGCAAGAATAACGGGCGAGGACGTGGCGGCGAAGGACGCAGTCCACGCAAGCCACGGAATACGGCTGATGCGGAGAAGAAGAGGGAAAAGAGTAGTGGAGAGAAGAGACGGAGACGAGGGGATGATGGGGGGAGCAAGTGAATGATTTAGGCATAGAAGCCATCCGATATGGATGGCTTTTGTGTCATATTGTCTGATTGGCTGTGGAGACTCCCCGATGGACGATTTTAAAGGGGTGGTTTAGTAAAGTTTTGTCGAAGAAGCATATTTGGATTTTGTCTGCCATACACAACACCGATTTGCTGCCAGGAAATCTGACAACCTCATTAATAGTTTTGGGATGCGGCCAAACCCTAATAGCCTTATAACAGAACTCAGGCAACTTCTTCATGTAAGCAATAACAACAGGAAAGCTTACGCCAGCAGCTTTATTCTGCTTTTTTATAAACTCAGCACATTTCACAAAGTCATCTAATTGCGTAACGTCCCCCACCATATCAAACAGCAACGGTGAGTGCTGATCATACGTAGTGTGGCAAATTATATACCCCTTGGAGCTATAAACAGTATCGCCCCACCACACCGCATTTGCTATTCTGCTATCCCAGAAATAATACCCCTCACCGAGCCAAGGTTCTCTCACCCCACTCTTCGGATTTCCATCAGCATCCACTGAGCTACAAAAGTAAGGCCCGTGTTCCTCGACATCTTGGTCGTTTTGACGGTCTTCGAGGGTCTGATAAATATCCGCTTCTTTCATCGTCCTACTCGCTCTTCGTCTGCCTCTTGAGTTCTCCCGTTAGCCCCGTCAAGTTAATCGTAGGCAATACAATAGGATTAACGTTAGCCTGTAGAGAAATCGTACTGACAAAAGCCCTTATGTAGGGGAATATAATCGCTACACTGTTAG
>JAFPDB010000088.1 GCA_017390085.1 Bacteroidales bacterium
ATTGACGGTCACGACGGGAAGACCATTGGCGACGGCATGGCCACGTTGGACGGTTTGCCAAGCGCCAAGTTGACGTTGCTTCTCGTCGTCGGAATCGGCAAGATCCCAGCCTATGGCCGTCGGGTAGATAAGGATGTCGGCACCTGCGAGGGCCATGAGCCTTGCGGCCTCGGGATACCATTGGTCCCAGCAGACCATGACTCCAAGACGGCCGAGAGAAGTGTCGATGGGTTGGAATCCGATGTCGCCCGGCGTGAAATAGAATTTCTCGTAATAGCCGGGGTCGTCGGGTATGTGCATCTTGCGATACTTGCCGGCAATGGAGCCGTCGGCGTCGAGGACGACCGCCGTGTTGTGGTACAGGCCGACAGCCCTTTTCTCGAAAAGCGACGTGACGATGACGACGCCGAGCCTTGCGGCGAGTGCGGAGAAAAAGTCGGTGGACGGGCCCGGGATGGTCTCCGCCAAATCGAACATACGGGTGTCTTCGGTCTGGCAGAAATATGGTGTATTGTGAAGCTCTTGGAGGACGATGAGATTTGCCCCGGCGGCAGCGAGAGCCTCAACGTTTCGGCCCAGCTTGAGCATATTGGGGCCGACGGGGTCGTTGACGGCCTGCTGAACGATGCCGACTTTTATTATTCTTGACATTTGTGAGTATTGAGCTTAACGGATTGGTTGAACTGCATTGTGGAGCAGTGTAGGGAGCCGTGTTGGCGAATAAGCGCGGAGCAATCGACCCCAACGACCTCGTAGGCTGGGAAAGCATGGGAGAGGCGCGCGAGAGCCACAACGTCGGTGTGGACCCCGTAGGTTGGGACGAGGATTGCTCCGTTGACGAAGTAGAAATTGGCGTAGGTGGCGGGGAGTCTCGTCCCGTCGTCTTGGTCGTCGATTTGAGGAGTGCAGGGCAGCGGGACGAGACGGTATGGGCGGCCGTCGGGCGTGAGAAGAGATTGCACCTCGGATTGCATGGCGAGGAGCTCTTCGTATTGCTCATCGGCGGTGGAGAGTGGCGGCTCGACGTAGACGATTGTATCGTCGGGCGCGAACCTGACGAGCGTATCGACGTGTCCGTCGGTGTCGTCGCCGGTGAGTAGACCGTGATCGACCCATAGGACCCTTTGGCAATGGAGCGTCTTCTTGAGTAGCTCCTCGGCCTCGGCTTTGGACGTGAACCAGTTGCGGTTTGGGGCCATGAGGCAATTAGTCGTCGTGAGGATTGTGCCACGCCCGTCGGTCTCTATACTGCCGCCCTCGAGGACGTGAGAGAGGTTGTTTTGGTATAGATTATCGTTCAAAAGGCTTTTGAAAAGCTTTTGATTGATGAGATTGTCCTTGTCGGCGGCGAACTTCATGCCCCAACCATTGAATTGGAAATCGGCGAGGGTGGCGTTACCATTGTCGTCGACGAGGGTCAGGAAGCCGTGGTCTCGCGCCCAAGTGTCGTTGGTGGGGCATTCGAAGAAGAAGACGTTTGGGGATAGAAAGTCGGCGAGGATGTTTTTCACATGTGCGACGTCGTCGGTCACGATGAGAAGTGGCTCGAAACGCGTGACAGCCTTGACGATGTCGACATAGCATCTTTCGACTTGTCGGATCATGTACGCCCAATCGGATGCGAGGCTTGGCCATGTGATTTGCGTGAAAGAGTGGGGTTCCCACTCGGCAGGTAGACGTAGACTCATTGGCCAAGGGTATTAAGGATGTCGGCCGCCTCGGCAATGCCGAGCTTACGGGCCTCGGAGTAGCAAATCTTGGCGAGCGCGATATTCTTGGGCGTGGGGTCGGTGAGCCGATAGAAATTGCCCATGAAAAGGTAGGCGAGCCCGCTACCGTTGTTGGCGGCCTCGGTTACCATATCGAGTCCCTTTTCGGCATCTTGTTCGACGCCGTAGCCATAGAGAAGCATATATCCGGCCATGGCCTTGGCCTCGTTGACGCCATTATCCGCAAGAGAGAGGTAGAGCTTGAAGGCTTTGCGCCTGTCGGGCGTGGCCCCCGCGATTCCGTAGGAATACATCTGCGCGAGCAAGAATTGGGCGTCGGGATTGCCGTTGCTTGCGGCGGAGAGAATGTCGTCTCCAAAGAAGTAGCCTTTGGAAC
>JAFPDB010000089.1 GCA_017390085.1 Bacteroidales bacterium
CCCACCTGCTTCCCTGCCAAACGCAAAGAAGTAAAAGTAAAAGCCATAATAAAATCGCGCTGTTTGCATTTGTCGTCTTGTGTTATTTTCACTACGTCAAAGTTATGAAACAATTTGATATGTTGTTCCATCCGGGTTTAAAAATTACAAAACGAGTCTGTTTTTCCGCTCCCGTGTCATTCTTTTCTACTGACGACGATCTGTCCCGACGATACCGACGTGACCACGACGCCCGACCCGCGCTCAATGTAGGTGCCGTCCGAGATGGCGTCGTAGACCGTGGCGCCGATTTTCACTTTGCCGCCCGGGCGGAGGTCCGTCGTGGCGACGCCCGTGCTCCGTACGAGGGATTCGAGGGCCTCTTTCTCCACGCCGACGTAGCCTTCTTCGGCTTGCTGGGTGGTCTTGAGGGCGAGGATCGACCACGGGCCGCTCTTGCCGCCCTTGAGGAGTTTGCAGGCCAGGAATATGCACAGCCCGACCGACACTATGATTGAGAGCGACACCGTCCAGAGGGCGGCGGCTATGTGGTCCGTCGGGACTTCGCTAAACGAGAGTCCGTCGTTGCCCACGAGGCTCAGGACCAGCCCCGCCACGAGGCACGCAAAGCCCGCCACGCCCGCCACGCCGAAGCCCGGGATGAAGAAGACTTCCGCCACGATCAGCGCCACGCCGATCAGGAAGAGGATTATCTCCCAGTTGGCGGCCAGGCCGTCGATGTAGAGCGGGGCGAAGTAGAGGATGGCGGCCCCGATGGCCACGAACAGGGCCACGCCGACGCCCGGCGACTGGATCTCGAAATAGATGCCGCCCACTATAAATAGTATGAGTATGCCGCGGAGCCATGTGGAGAGCAGGCCGCCCTTGATGTTGTCGTAGACGGTGGGCGTGTAGCGGTCCACGACGGGGCGGGGACCTGCCACGTGGACTGCGACCTCGTCGACGCTGCGCATCATCCCCTCGCAGTAGTTCAGCTTCATGGCCTCGTTGGCCGTCAGGGTCAGGACGTGGGTCGAGTCGATTATCCCGTCAATCGAGACGGCCTCGTCGACGAAGGCCTCGGCCACTCGCGGGTCGCGCAGGTAGAGGCGGGTCGTGTCGACCCCGCGCCATGGGTGGGCTTCGGCCGTGGAGCGCATTATGCCGCGCATGTAGCTCTGGTATTTGTCGGGCATCTTCGCACCGTCGGTTCCGCTGACCACCGTGGCGGCCCCGATGCTGGAGCCCGGGCTCATGAATATGGAGTCGCAGGCCGTGGCTATGAGGGCGCCGGCCGAGGCGGCGTTGACGTCGATGAAGGCGTAGACGGGTGTCGGGCATGACAGGATGGCCGTGCGTATCGAGTCGGCAAAGGTGACCTCGCCGCCGTAGGTGTTCATGTGGAGGATTATGTGGTCGGCGCCGGTCTCGCGCGCCCGCCGCAGCGCCTCGCTGGTGTGGACCCAGGCTGTGCTGCCTATTTCTTCTTTTATGTCGAAGATTAAGACTCTTTCGCCGCGGGGTTGGGCGCGCGATGTCGCCGTCAGGGCCGCGAGCGCGAGCAGTAGGGTGAGGATGATCCTTTTCATTTTCTATGCCTTATGTCTGTTTGGTTTTCAAAGATGCGCATTCTTTCTCAACGTTGTGTTGAGAATGTGAATCAAAATTCGCCAGTGCGTGTCTCGGCGCGGGTGGGTAGTGAATATTTTGGCATGGTTTTTTAGGTCCGCGTGGCGTCTTCAGGGTGGGGTGGGGGTGTGGTGTTGGCTTCCATTTTTGCCGATTGTGGCTGTCGGCAAGGGGGAGTTTCGGATAGTTTCTGGGGTTTGGATGGTCGGGGAGGTTTGTTTGTCAAGTGTGTGAAACACAAAAGGATGTGGCTATGCGTCGTGGTCGGCGTATTGGCGGGCATGAGGTGGCGCATGGCGCGGTGGTGGTTGGGAGGGCTGGCGCGGTGAGTGGCGTATTGTGGAGGGGTGGGTGTTGCATACTGCATCCAATTTTCTGTATGAATATCCACAAAGCGTGATGTGTTTACAACATTTTGTAAGTTTTTGCGCCCCGTGGTTGATGAATTGCACGGAGATGACTATTTTTGCAAGTGAATATAGTTGTCGGAACCCAAAATACCACTTAATAATTATGCGCTTTCCTGAGTTGACGGCCGAAGAGGCGGCCGAGTTCATTAAAAACGATTTCGTTGTCGGCATCGGCGGATTCTCTTCAGTCGGAACCCCCAAGGCCGTGCCCACGGCTCTCGCCAAGAAAGCGGAGGCCGAACACGCCAAGGGCAACCAGTTTCGCGTGGGCCTGATAACGGGCGGCGCCACGGGCGACCCCATCGACGGCGCTTTGGCCCGCGCCCATGCCGTGAAGTTCAGGACGCCCTTCCAGTCCCATAAGGACATGAGGGCCGCCATCAACAGCCAGGAGGTCCAGTATTTCGACCTCAACCTCAGCCACGTGGCACAAGACCTGCGCTACGGTTTCCTCGGCCACATGGACGTCTGCATAATCGAGGCATCGAGCGTCACCGACGACGGGCTTGTCGTCCCGACCAGCTCGGTTGGCATCTCGCCCACGCTCTGCAAGAGCGCAGATAAGATAATCATCGAGCTCAACGCCCATCACCCCGAGGCGATACGCGGGATGCACGACATCTACGAGCCCGCCAACCCGCCCTACCGTCGCGAGATTCCCGTCTTCACCCCTGCCGACCGCGTCGGCACCGAGGCTATAAAAGTCGACCCCGCGAAGGTCCTTGGCGTCGTCAGGACCAACCTGCCCGACACCATCGCCGCCTTCACTGAGCCCAACCCCGTGACAACCAAAATCGGTCAGAACGTGGCCGAGTTCCTCATCGAGGAGCTCCGCCGGGGCATCATCCCCAAGGAGTTCCTGCCGCTCCAGAGCGGAGTGGGCAATATAGCCAACGCCGTCTTGGGCTCCCTCGGCGAGTGCCAGGACATCCCCCCGTTCACCATGTTCACCGAGGTCATCCAGAACTCCGTAATCCCGCTCATGGAGAGCGGACGTGTCTCTTTCGCCTCGGGCAGCTCGCTCACCCTCTCCGACGATATGCTGGGCCGCGTCTACGACAATCTCGACTTCTTCAAGGGCAAGCTCATGCTCCGCCCGCAGGAGATAACCAACCACCCCGAGCTTATCCGCCGAATGGGCATCATCGCCATCAACACGGCCCTCGAGATGGACATCTTCGGCAACGTCAACAGCACCAACGTCAGCGGACAGAAGATGATGAACGGAATCGGCGGCTCGGCCGACTTCGCCCGTAACGCCTTCCTCTCTATCTTCACGTGCCCGTCCGTGGCCAAGGGGGGAGTGATTTCGGCAATAGTCCCGATGGTCACCCACACCGACAGCAACGAGCACTCCGTAAAAATCGTGGCAACCGAGTACGGCGTGGCGGACCTCCGCGGCAAGAGCCCCGTCCAGAAGGCGCATGAAATAATCGAGAATTGCGTACACCCCGACTATAAGCAGCTTCTGTGGGACTACCTCAAGATTAGCGAGGGCAAGTGCCATACACCCATGTCGCTCGCCAAGGCCTTCGCCATGCACATGGCGTTGGCGGAGACTGGCGATATGCGCAACGCCAAGTTCTAAGCCCTCGGGACTCGAGGCATAAGTACAGGTCCGCTCCTCCCGCCCGTTCATGTGGTGGGAGGGGCGGATTGTGTTTGGGGAGTGGGGCGCCGAGCGGGAAGGATGGGAAAGTAGGGTAGGCGAGGGGCGTTTTCCCCGTCACATTTTGTTGGCGGATGGGGTGGATTTGCTCCTCTCCAGCGCGTTTCGTCACCAGCCGGCGCGTTTCGTCACCAGAATCTGTGCGTTTGTGTAAAGAACTCCCCC
>JAFPDB010000090.1 GCA_017390085.1 Bacteroidales bacterium
CACAGCCTCTCGCAAAACAAAACAACTACACTTCCGCCTTCTTCTCCTTCAACGCCCCAGGCGGACGGTGCGAGGCTTGCCAGGGCGAGGGCAACATCAAAATCGAGATGCAATTCATGGCGGACGTCGTCATCCAGTGCGACCAATGCCACGGCAAACGATTTAAAGACGACATCCTCGAAGTCAAATACCGCGATAAGAACATCTACGACATCCTCGACATGACCGTCAATCAAGCCATAGAGTTCTTCTCGCAGGGCACCGGCGCTACCGAAAAGAAAATCGTACAACGCCTTAAACCGCTCCAAGACGTCGGCATCGGATACATCAAGATGGGACAATCCAGCAGCACCCTCTCAGGCGGTGAGAACCAGCGCGTCAAACTCGCCTCCTACCTCGCCGACGCCAACCAACCCCCGACGCTTTTCATCTTCGACGAGCCTACGACTGGACTCCACTTCCACGACATCAACAAACTCCTCACCGCCTTTAATTCCCTCATCGAAAAAGGCCACACGCTCGTCATCATCGAGCATAACATGGATGTCATAAAATCAGCCGACTGGCTCATCGACCTCGGACCCGACGGCGGCGACAACGGCGGACGAATCGTCTTCCAAGGCACTCCCGACGACGCCGCCCAACGCCCCGACTCCAAGACCGGCCTTTTCCTGAAAAAATACCTGAGCCAAAATCCATCATGAAAAAGAGCCAAGACCTTTTCGACGCAATCTCAGACTCCATGTCACAACTCGCAAAAGGCGAGACCTACGAATGCGTCTGCTGCGATTCCGCCGACGAGCTGCCCATGCCTTCGACCGACAGGCTCAAAGACATAGTCAGACTATGCCGCGAAATCAGCTTCCCGGGCTTCTTCGCCGCCAAACCGGTCCACCAATCAAGCCTCGGCTTCTACCAAGGCGTCTGCATCGAGCAAATGGCGCACAAAATGAGGCGCGAAGTCTACGCCGGACTATGCCTTAAACATCAAAAAGACAAAAACTTCTGCCCCGATAACGCCAAAAACCAAGCCGACGCCATAACCGCCGACTTCGTCCGATGGCTACCTTCACTCCGCCAACTCCTCATCGGCGACGTCAACGCCATCTTCGCCGGCGACCCCGCAGCGCACGACCGCGCCGAAGTCATACTCGCCTACCCCGCAGTAAGAGCCATCTCGGGCTACCGCATCGCCCACAAACTCTTCACACTCGGAGTCCCGCTAATCCCGCGAGTCATCACCGAAATCGCGCACTCCGAGACCGGCATCGACATCAACCCGCAAGCACAAATCGGAGAACGCTTCGCCATAGACCACGGCACCGGCATCGTCATAGGGGCTACATGCATCATCGGAAACAACGTCAAAATCTACCAAGGTGTCACGCTCGGCGCGCTCAGCCACCCCGACGCCGACAAAGACGCCGTACGCGACACACCACGACACCCCATCATCGGAAACAATGTCGTCATCTACGCGCAAGCAACCATACTCGGGCGAATCCACATCGGCGACAATGCCGTCATTGGAGGAAACGTCTGGTTAACAAACGACATACCCGACGGCGCGCACGTCACACAACACAACGCGCAAAACTCCCACGCCATCACCACCACAAACCATACCCCGCAATAGCTTTTTCACCCTACATCCAACTTTTTTCAAACCACACCAACGCTCTTGTGAATTAAATTTAATATATTCGCCGAGGAAAACACCCACACAAGATGTTATTCGACCTCAACAAATGGATGACAGAGAAATGCAACGGCGACGTTCTTATCGAACGCGTCGGCACAGTCTCTGAATCCTACATCGACGACATCCTTCCTGCCATGGAGCAAAGACTCCAAGACAAATTCGACAAAGGCTCAATCCGAAAAAGAGCCTTCCACATAATCGTCGAATGTGTGCAAAACCTCTACCACCACGCCGACACCGACAGCCGAATGACTGCCCAATACGGCGCCGACAGACTCGGCTGCATCATCATAACCAAAGTCGGAGACGACTGCCATATCTCCACAGGCAACTTCGTCAAATCCGATAAAACAATGGGAATCAAAAAACAAATAGACTACATCAATTCCCTCTCACAAGAACAATTACGAAACCTCTACCGAAACGCGGTAGGACTCAACGACTTCTCCGAGAAAGGAGGCGCAGGGCTTGGCATGATCGACATGGCCCGCAAAAGCGGTAACGAACTCGTTTGCCAATTCTACCCCGTAAAAGACATGCCAAACCTCAACTTCTTCTCACTCGACGTCGTAATAAGCCAATAATCAAGCAAAAAACATTAGCCACATTTACTTCAATAATGGAAACAATCACTCTCCAAGAAAGCGCAAAAACACCATACATACTCATGGACCCCGACAAGGGACTCATCGAGATTAAAGGACGCTCCATCCCTGAAAACTCCGTAGAGTTCTACCGCTCAGTCAACAACTGGCTCAACGAATACGCCCAAGGCGACATGAAGCCAACCAAAGTCCGCTTCCAGCTCGAGTACTTCAACACAAGCTCATCAAAGTGCATCCTCGACATCTTCAAAAAACTCGAAGTAATGTACCGCAAAGGCTGGGACGTCAACATATCCTGGTGCTACGACGAGGACGACGAAGACATGTACGAGTCGGGCGAAGACTACCAATCTATCCTCTCCTGCCCCATCGCACTCGAGAAAATCAGCGGCGGACTCTAATCCGCACGCCCCCCCACCCCCTCCTCTCGCCATTTCACTACCTGACAACCTTACCCCCGAACGCACTAACTATGCGCCGCGGGCAACAAAATTAAAACACTATCATGACTGCGGTGAACTGCATCATCGTCGACGACGACGTCTTCTCCACAAGAGTCATGTCCGGCTACATAAGTCGGACAAACGACGTCGTCCTCTCACAATGCTTCACCAACGCCATCGACGCAATCAACTTCATCGCCACCGACGCCGAGAAAAACGTCAACCTTATCTTCCTCGACATCGAGATGCCCGAGATGAGCGGAATGGAATTCCTCAGGGCCATCGACCTCTCCGACAAAGAAGTAGTCATCTACTCCTCGCAAGAAAAATACGCCCTCGAATCCTACGAATACGACGTCTGCGACTACCTCCTCAAACCCGTCAGCTACGCGCGCTTCATCCGCGCCATAGCAAAGGCAAGGCTCAACCTCGACCTCCGCGAGCAGCCCGACACCGCCGGCGAGGAACCTGCTGCCGACGTCGATTGCGTCTTCCTCCGCGACAACACAGGCACACTCCACAAAACCAAGTACGAAGACATCGTCCTCATCGAGACCATGGAAAACTACGTCTCCATGACCACACTCAAACAAAAGTTCCTCGTACACATCCCGATGAAGAAAATCATCGAACTCCTCCCACAAAACGTCGTCACAAGAATTCACCGCTCCTACGCCGTCGGCATCAAACACATCTGCAATATCGACAAGGAGCATATAGTCGTCGAATGCGGAAAAGAGAAAATATCACTCCCACTCAGCCGCACCTACTGCCAAGACCTCCGAAAAAAAATGAACTCAGCCTCCGTGGCAGGCTCAGACGGAATCCTGGTCTACGCCGACAACCTATGAGAGCCGCCATCGCGATTCTCCTCCTCCTCGCCGCCACACCCCTGCTCGCGCAACAAAAAAACCTGCGAGAACGAGGCAGCCAATTCATCCTCACAGTCGGACAAGAAGCGCCAGTCTTCTCATTCGTCACTACAAACGGCGACACACTCGACTCCGACCTCCTCCGAGGGCAAGTCATACTCGTCGACTTTGTCGCATCCTGGTGCCCTTTCACGCCAGCGCAGATGGAAGACCACAAAAAAAACTTCTGGGAAAAACTCTCTTCCAACCCCGCGTTCCAGATGCTGACCATCTCCATCGACCGACCCGAAGACCAACAGACCTTCCTCAACATCGCCAACGAAATAGGGCTCACCTCACCACTCATCTTCGACACCGACGAACAACTCTATCAACTATTCGTCACGCCAAACGGCAGCGTCACACGCTCACTCATCATCGCCCCCGACTGGACAATAGCCCTCCTCCAAGACAAACACACAAGAAGGGGAATGAGACAAATCAAACACACACTCCGACATCTACTCCGCTCCACAAGATAATAGCATCCCCATTTTTGTTATCTTCGCGCAATTTCTAACATAGACACACAACAAGGGCAACATAAAGATGGAAACGGTAAACCTGCTAAGATCCCTGATGGAAGGCTTTTCCGTCGGCTTCGTCGCATCCGTACCACTCGGCCCCATCGGTGTCTTGTGCATCCAACGCACCCTCTCCAAAGGCCGACGCTCAGGCTTCGCAAGCGGATGCGGAGCCGCCGCGTCAGACTTCTTCTACGCCGTCGTGGCTGGATTCAGCATATCCATCGTCACGAACTTCATACAGTCTCACAAGGCCATTCTCTTCATCGCCGGCGCGCTCGTACTCATCTTCCTCGGCATCAGGATGATGCGCTCCAAACCGCACATCCAGATCCGACGCCAACGACAGCTCGGACGACCCCGCTCCAAAGCATCACTCTGGCAAGACTTCGTCTCCACATTCTTCCTCACCATCTCCAACCCACTGGCGCTCTTCGTCTTCATGGGCGCA
>JAFPDB010000091.1 GCA_017390085.1 Bacteroidales bacterium
CTTTTAGTCCATCGTCGTGAAGAACGCGTTGTGTACGGTGCGGACAGCCTCATCAGCGAGCTCGCGCGCGACGATGACCGAAACTTTTATCTCGCTCGTCGCAATCATTTGGATGTCAATATTCGCAGTAAAGAGCGCCTCAAACATCTTCGCGGCTACGCCCGCGTGAGTCTGCATGCCCGCCCCGACAATCGAGACCTTCGAGACGTTCTTATCGTAAGTCAAGCTGGCACCCTCGATCGACTCGCAAAACTTGCTTAATGCCTCGATGGTGTCATCCAGACGATCCTCCTTGACCGTGAAGAATATGTCTCGCCGGTCGCCGTGTACGGCCGTTTGAAGGAGCGTGTCCACGTTTATATCTCTTGCGGAAAGCTTCGAGAATATCCGGAAAATCCACCCTTGCGAGTCCGGGATCCCCGTGATGGATATTTTCGCGACTTTATCGTCCTTCGCCACTCCGCTTATCAGCATTTTTTCCACATTAGCAGCCTCCCTCACTATCGTGCCTGGCACGTCTACGAAACTTGATAATACTTCCAATTCTACGTTGTGTTTTTTCGCTATCTCGACTGAGCGATTGTTCAGTACCTGCGCGCCCAGTGTCGCAAGTTCTAGCATCTCGTCATAGGAGATCGCGTCGAGTTTTTTCGCCTTGGCTATGAGCCTTGGGTCCGCCGTGTAGACCCCTTCGACGTCTGTGTATATCTGGCAAAGATCCGCGCTCAAGGCCACCGCGATTCCTACCGCACTAGTGTCCGAGCCGCCTCGCCCTAGGGTCGTTACGTCGTAGTATTGGCTGAGCCCCTGGAAGCCCGCCACAATCACGATGTTCTTCTTGTCGAGCTCCTTCTTTATCCGGCCTGGATCTATCCTCGTTATCATCGCGCTACCGTAAGTAGAACTAGTCATGACGCCCGCTTGCCACCCCAATAGCGACGTCACCGGAAAGCCTAAGCGCTCAATCGCCATGGCCAAAAGTGCTACAGATATCTGCTCGCCCGACGCCATTAACACGTCCATCTCTCGCTTCGAGGCGTTGGCGTTTATTTCGTTCGCTTTCTCTATGAGTTCATCTGTCATGTCTCCCTGCGCCGAGACCACGACTACGACATCATTGCCCTCCTGATACGCTCGTGTGATAATGTTTGCGACGTTGAAAATTAACTTGGCGTTGGCAACAGAAGTCCCTCCAAACTTTTGTACAACTAAGCTCATTCTTCACATCTCCATTTTTAA
This sequence comes from Bacteroidales bacterium, assembly GCA_017390085.1. Taxonomy (GTDB): domain Bacteria; phylum Bacteroidota; class Bacteroidia; order Bacteroidales; family Marinilabiliaceae; genus W3P20-009. Next base: position 1,240 of record JAFPDB010000091.1, read on the forward strand.
ATCTTCGTGCCCGAGCACGCATTTATAATTCATTATATTTGCGACCCTCGAAAGATGACTCTATGAAGCGCCATTCCCGAGGCTATCCGCTCCGCGGCCGCGAGGCCAAAGAAAATAAGAATTATTTTCTTTGTGCCCGAGACTCAACTTTGTTGAGTCTCGGGTGGCCGTGGGCTTGCTCAGACAAATTCTCTTGCTCAAAAGCTGAGGTTACTACTCTATTAAGTCCTCGGGAATTTCCTGTTGCTCGAGCTCATCGATGTCATCATCAAGCTGCGTCCGGTAGACCATTTCGCCCGCGTGCTGCGTGCAAGTGGCCGGCATATTGTTGTTTGCAAAGTATCCGGTTGCCGTAGAAGGACATGCTCCCGGCACAGCGATGCCGCCACTTGACAGGCAGTACTCGCACTCCTTCACGTTTGAGTCAAACTTATATGGCTGAGGCTCTTTGTCCGCCAAGTACCGCGACATAATTTCCTTCCAAATCCGCTTTGCGTAGGCCGTTTCGCGAATTCTCTTTGGCGAGTCGTAACCCGTCCAGATGCCAGCAACGGCTTTTGGCGTCAGACCAACGAACCAGCTATCCTTGTCGTCGTTGGTGGTACCGGTCTTGCCGATGACCTCCCACTTGTCGATGTCCGCGCCCCTACCGGTTCCGGCGACGATGACTTGCCGCAAGAGCCTATTCATAATGGTGGCCGACTGCGAGCTAATGGCCCTTGTGCCGATTTTGTCGCGGTTATCGAGAAGGATTTTGCCATTTCTGTCCAGCACATAGAAGTATGTATAAGGCTTGTTGTACATGCCGCCGTTACCGAAAATCTGGAACGCCGCGGTCATCTCTCGTACGGTAACGCCGCCGTGCAGTCCGCCTAGAGACAGCGCTCCGCCAGAGGTTCTATCTTCCGCGTCGAGGTGGCTAAATCCGAGTTTTTTCGTCAAGAAGTCAAAGCTGCGTTGATATGTAATTTCCTGCAGGACTTGAGCTGCAGGCGCGTTGGCCGACTGTTGAATTGCCCAGACCAGCGGAACGTCGCCCTTGAAGGACTTGTACCAGTTGTTGGGGCCAGCTTTGCCTTTGCCATAGAAGTTCGGCAGCGGTTCGTCCTTTACGGTCGAGGCGTAGTTGTAGAGGCCCATATCGATCGCCGGCGCATATACTGAAATCGGCTTTATGCACGAGCCCGCCTGCCTCTTCGCGAAGTTTGCTCTGTCAAAGAGCATATTGCCGGTTTTCTTGGCCCGCGAGCCAATTGTAGCCAGCACGCGACCGTCGTAGTC
>JAFPDB010000092.1 GCA_017390085.1 Bacteroidales bacterium
GTGGCATCGTCAACGATTGCGGCGACCTGCTCATCAATGACCAGGTCCCCACGCAAAGTGAGCTTGGCGCCGATGGCGTCAACTACGGAGTCTTCCGTTACGAGAAGGGCAACGACGCTCTCCGACAAGAGGATTCCTACCAAATCGACCTTGGCGCGTTTGCCGAGTGGAAAGCGGCACAATTGTCCGTCACGCCGTTCTTGAACTATTTTCCCAACTACATCTACCTGGCCCCGACGTCGCAATACCAAGAGGGGCTTCAACTCTACAACTATACTCAGAGCCGCGTAATTCGCTGTGGAGTAGAGGTTTGCGCCACGTGGCACATTATCAGCCGGCTCGACCTGAATGTCGATGGCGACTACCTCTACGCCGAGCAGAGGTCGGGCCCAATGAAAGTCTATACGCTGCCCTTCTCGACACCTTGGAGCTTGCGCACCGTGCTTCGCTATCGGTTCAACTCCGAAAGCAGGTTCGCCTCCCTCGCTCTCAACTGCGTGGGGGCGCAAAACGAGATTGTCCCTCCCGAGAAGCCTACCTCGGGGCATCGGACTGTCGATGCCGCCTTCGGGTGGTCGTTAAAGATGGGCAAAAACGCCTTGCTCATGACAGCAAGAGTCGACAACATCCTCAACGCCAAGTACTACGACCATACCAGCTTCTACAGGCTCATAGGCGTTCCCGAGCCCGGGCGCAACGGTTCCCTGATTCTGAGCTACAACTTCTGACCTCCCCCCCACCCTACCGTTTCCAAACCGGCTTCGCCCCGCGAGGCTCATCACATCGTTTAACATCAAAACACATTACACAATGAAAATCACATCTCTTTCAGCTTGCCAATTGCTTTCGATGGGCATCGCCCTCTTCGCTTTCGGCTGCTCCGACGAAGACAACGAAAAGGACATGGAGAAACCCGTCATCTCCGACAACGAGGTTCCGTCGCCCACCGATTGCCAGGAGTTCCTCCGCGGCGAGACGCTTCTGGTACGCTACACTCTCTCCGACAACGTCGAACTCGGCAACTTCAACGTCGAGGTACACAACAATTTCGACCACCATTCACACTCCACATCCTCCTCTTCCGAATGCCATTCGGACCTGACGGAGGAACCCGTCAACCCATGGGTATACAACCAAGATTTCTCAATTCCCGAGGGCAGCAAGACCTTCACCGCGGAGTTCGAAACCGACATTCCCGCCGATGTCGATCCGGGCGACTACCACTTCATGATCCGCGTAACGGACAAGGCCGGCTGGCAAGAGTTCAAAAGCGTAGGCATCACGCTGCTCTAAAACATACGTCCCACAAAAAAAGAAGCGGTCGCCCCACGTTTTCGGGACGACCGCTCTGTTTTTCAGAACTTTATGGCTTACGCTTACTGCTCGTCCTGAACGGCGACTCCTGTGTTGATGTCAGCATTCACGTTCTTACTGCCGACAAGAGCGTACCACAAGAGGTAGACAAGCGCGAGAATAGGCACAATGTAGCTGGTCATGTAGCCAACCTTATCTGCAATGCCGTTCTGGATGAGCGGGAGCAGACCGCCGCCCACAACCATCGTCATGAAGAGGCCGGAAGCCTTTGCCGTGTACTTGCCGAGGCCCTCAGTCGCGAGGTTGAAGATGCATGCCCACATGACGGAGGTGCAAAGACCGCAAAGCACAAGGAAAAGAGCCTTTATGGGCAACTCAGTCGACACGAAGGACGAGCCGTTGAAAAGGGGTATCGAAGTCATGCTGTCCTTCGGGGCCAACATTGCCGCGCCTATGAGGACAATGGCTACGGAAGATGTCACGATCATAAGCATCCTGCTGGACACCTTTCCGGCTATCGCCGAAGAAATCAGACGGCCAACGAGCATGAGGAACCAGTACGTCCCGGCCACGAAACCGCCTATTGCGGCTGCGCGTGCGGGAGCCTCACCAGTCCACGCGCCCTTATCAAGGTCAGTGTCGGCCAGATAGTTGTTGAGAGTTCCGGGGATGCCAATCTCAACGCCCACGTACAAGAATATGCCCACAACGCCAAGCGTGCAGTGGCGGAAGCTCCACACCGAACGCTCAAAGACGGTATGCTCGTCGCTATTGCCGTTCTCAGGGTTCTCTATCGGGAGGAAGAAGAGGATGGCGAACGCGACCGCGAACACCGACATGGCGATGAACATGACCAGCGAGATGTCGCTAATCTTGGTATCCGCCGTAACCTGGCCAACGAGAACGCCTACGAGCATGGGGGTGATTGTGCCGGCCAGAGAGTTGAAAGTACCGCCCAGAAGGTTAAGCTGGTTGCCACGGTTGCCGCCGCCGCCGAGCAGGTTGAGCATCGGGTTGACGACAGTGTTGAGCATACATACGGAGAAACCGGAGATGAAAGCGCCCAACAGATAGGTTATGAAGCCAAGCCATCCTTCAGGGAAACCACTAAGGTATTGAATCAGAACGCCGAAGAAGCCTACGGCAATGCCCACGAGGGTGGTCTTCTTGTATCCGATTCGGGTCAACATCTGACCCGCAGGTATACCCATGAAGAGGTAGGCCAAGAAGTTCATCATGTTGCCGAGCATGCCCAAGGCGTTGCTGTTCTCAAGTATATCCTGCGCCTTCCAGATGTTGCTGGTGGGAGCCGCCAAGTTCGTCACGAATGCGATCATCGCATAGAGAAACATCATCGTGACTATGGCCAGCGTCGTGCCGCCTTTCTTGTTTGACATTTGTAGTTTACTTTTAAAATATCCAGTTTATATAGTCAGTGATTTTTTGCTTAGAACTCGACTTTTATCGAGCCCTGGGGACGGACGAGGAGCTTGTGGCACTTGCCTTTCCCAAACGTGTGCTCAAGCGTCTCGACATACTTGTCGATGAGATTCGCAGGGACGAAAGCCTGTACCGTGCCGGCGAATCCGCCGCCATGAACACGCCATGCGCCCTCGCTCCCGAGGACAATCTCGCTCAACGCCAGCGCCACGGAGAGGCCTTGCTCGTTGACGTTGTTAATCGGGTAGACGTTCTGGTTGTACATGAACGAGCTCTGCCCCGACGCGCAGACCTTGCCGAGGAAGGCCTTGAAGTCGCCCCTCTCCAAGTCGGCGACCTGGTCGGCGACGCGCGCGTTGTCGCGCTCAAAGTGGATGGCGCGAAGGATGGCGCGGTCGCTCACGCCCGCCTCACGAAGCGCGGGGATGGCATCGACAACCTGCTCCAACGTGACCTCGCGAAGCACTTTCTTGCCGAGCTTCGCGGCGACGCCCTTCATATCGGCGGGCAGCGACGCGTATTCGTCGTTGAGGTCGGCATGGTTGCCGCCCGTGTCGGTTATGACGAGCAAGTAGCCGGTCTTCGCGAAATCGAAGTCCACCTTCTTGACAATCGGCTTAGCGGGGTCGGCAAAGTCGATCGTGACAAGGCCGCCAACCGAGCAAGCCGTCTGGTCCATGAGGCCGCATGGCTTGCCGAAGAAGACGTTCTCGGCATATTGGCCAATTTGAGCGTTGAGGACGGCGTCGAGCTTGCCGTCGTTAAAGAGGTGGCTCACAATGGCGCCGATAAGCACCTCAAACGAGGCCGACGAGCTGAGACCCGAGCCTTTGGGCACGCCGCTGTTGACCACCGCATCAAATCCGCCAATCGCGAAGCCGAGCTCCTTCATGCGGGCACAGATTCCGCGCACGAGGCCGACCGAGGTGTAATACTCGGCCTTGTTGGGCTCAAGGACGCTCAGATCCACCTCAAACTGCGGGTAGCCCGAGGAGAGGATCCTGACAGTCATCGTGCCGTTGGGAGCGGCAATGGCCACATTGTCGAGGTTTACCGCTCCGGCGAGCACTCGCCCGTAATTATGATCTGTGTGGTTTCCGCCAATTTCGGTGCGGCCGGGCGAGCTGAACGCCGTTACGTCTTTGTCGCCAAATGTCGCTACGAACTCGTCTACGAGATTTACGTATCTCTCCTGCTGTGCCTTGATTACGGCGGCATCGTCGCCATACAGGCCGCGCAGAGCTACCCCTTGGGCAATCGCGCCCTTGAGTTCCTTTGTCTGCATATTGTCAAATTGATATTACTAAAGGGATTTTCTTGATGCCGTCCCAGCTGTTCGTCCGGGTTTTACAGCGATACAAATGTAGCAAAATTCTTTATCTTCTGTGAAAAAATGCTTCCCGGCATTAGAATATGCTTGCGCAACGAGGGCGAACAGCCATGGCGCGATAAATTTCTTTCACCGAGTCTGTATGTTTCACTACTTTTGGGTGTTCAAAAATGTGACGAAAAGTGAATACTCTAACATTCATCGTGATCGCCCTCCTCGCGGGCTCACTTGTCCTGGTCGTCTATCTTTTCTTGGCCGACGCGGAGAAACGCCGGGCCGCCGACTACAGGAAACACGCCATGCACGACATCATGCCCAACCGCCTCCAAGCCTACGAGAGGCTGTCGCTCTACCTTAACAGGATTACTCCCGACGAGATGGCCGTCCGCGAGCAGGTGGGCGCCGCCTCCGCAAAAGACCTCTACCTCGCCATGCTCAACTGCGTGCGCCAGGAGTTTGAACACAACGTGGCCATGCAAATCTACGTCACCGACGCATCGTGGAAAAGGGTCGAGAGGGCGAAAGAGGAGGTCGTCAAGACGCTCAGCAACACCGTCAAGTCGCTCGCGCCAAACGTCACGCCACTCGAGTTCTCGGCCGAATTCGTCGAGGCGGGGCGGAACACTTGCAATTTCTACATCGACAGGGCCAAGGACGGGCTGCGAAAAGACGTCGCGGGCGAGTTCGTCAACAAGTGAGAAATTCTCTTCACGTTGTGTAGAATTGAACGGAAAAATTTTATTTTTGCGCTCCAAACACGCTATTTGCACAAAGCAATAAAGAACAGACAAAACAACGACTAATAAAACACAATACGGACAAAATGAAAAAGCACAATTTCTACGCCGGGCCTTCTATCTTGCCTCAAGAGACGATCAAGGAGACCGCCGAGGCTGTGTTGAATTTCGCAGGCACGGGACTCTCTATCCTCGAGATTTCTCACAGGAGCAAGGAGTTCCAGGCCGTCATGGACGAGGCTCAGGCCCTCTTCAAGGAGCTGCTTGAAATCCCGTCGGGCTACGAAGTTGTATTCCTCGGAGGTGGCGCCAGCCTGCAATTCTGCATGGTCCCATTCAACCTTCTCAACAAGAAGGCCGCCTACCTCAACACCGGCACCTGGGCCAACAAAGCCCTCAAGGAGGCCAAGGCTTTCGGCGAGGCCGTAGAAATAGCATCGTCCAAAGACGCCAACTACACTTTCATCCCCAAGGGCTTCGAGTCCAAAGTCCCCGCCGACGCCGAATACCTCCACATCACGACTAACAACACCATCTACGGTACCGAGCTCCACAGCGCCCCAGTCGTCAACGTGCCCCTCGTAGCCGACATGTCATCCGACATCTTCAGCCGTCCAGTCGACGTCTCCAAATACAGCATCATCTACGGCGGCGCGCAGAAGAACCTCGCCCCCGCGGGCCTCACCTTCGCCGTCGTCAAGGTTGACGCGCTCGGCAAGGTCGAGCGCCACATCCCCACCATGCTCGACTACCGCACCCACATCGACAAGGGCTCCATGTTCAACACGCCTCCAGTCGTCGCCGTCTACGGCGCGCTCCAGACCCTCCGCTGGCTCAAAGCCAAAGGCGGCGTGGCCGCCATGCAGAAAGTCAACGAGCGCAAGGCCCTCAAGCTCTACGACGAGATCGACCGCAACAAGCTCTTCCGCGGCACCGTGACAGACACTGCCGACCGCTCCTACATGAACATCTGCTTCGTCATGAACGACGAGTACAAGGAGCTCGAGGCCGAATTCCTCCAGTTCGCCACCGCGCAAGGAATGGTCGGCATCAAGGGACACCGCTCAGTTGGCGGATTCCGCGCATCGACCTACAACGCGCTGCCTGAAGAGAGCGTCGACGCCCTAATCGAGGTCATGAAGACTTTCGAGAAGAACCATTAATCTACAGACAAGAAAGACGTTATGGATATTGGCATCACGACCCTGGGCGATTTGTCGGGGTCGTGGTGCCTTTCCCTTACATAAACATTATCGACAAAAACTATGACAAAGGTATTGGTGGCCACCGAGAAACCTTTCGCAAAGGTGGCTATTGACGGAATCCGCAAAGAAGTCGAAGCAGCCGGCTTTGAGCTGGCACTGCTCGAGAAATACACTGACAAGAAACAGCTTCTCGACGCCGTAGCCGACGCCGAAGCCCTCATCATCCGCTCCGACAAGGTCGACGCCGAGGTCCTCGACGCCGCCAAGAAGCTCCGAATCGTGGTCCGCGCCGGCGCCGGCTACGACAACATCGACCTCGCTGCCGCGACCGCCCACAACGTCGTGGCAATGAACACCCCGGGCCAGAACGCCAATGCCGTGGCCGAGCTGGCTCTTGGCCTGCTCGTATACGCCATCCGCAACTTCTACAAC
>JAFPDB010000093.1 GCA_017390085.1 Bacteroidales bacterium
AGAACAGTGGCGACGTGGCGGTGAAGGTTGGCGACAGCGTGACAAAAGGCCAGACCGTGTGCTACATCGAGGCGATGAAGACATTCAACGCCATAGCCGCGGAGAAAGATGGCGTAGTTACTGAGATTTGCCTGACAAGCGGAGCCTCCGTAGCCGAGGATGACGTATTGATGAAGATCAAATAACAGGTTCAGACATGCAAGACATTTTAGACAAAATATACGGGATGACGGCTCTCGGTAGCATTATCGACAGTCCTCAATTCCTAATAATGTACGCATTGGCGTTCCTTCTGCTCTATTTGGGCATCAAGAAAGAGTTTGAACCACTACTGCTCGTGCCGATTGCTTTTGGCGTGCTGATTGCCAACTTCCCCGGAGGGAATATGGGTGTCATCGCGGCCGATGGAGATGGCTTAGTCCATTTCATGAAGGATGGTAAGGAGGTGGCGAAGAACATCTACGAGATGTCTCTTCCGGAGATAGCTCACGACTTGGGCATCATGAATTTCCTCTATTACGCCCTCATCAAGACTGGCTTCCTGCCCCCTATTATCTTCATGGGCGTTGGCGCATTGACTGATTTCGGCCCAATGCTTCGTAACCTAAAACTCGCCATTTTCGGAGCAGGCGCGCAGTTTGGCATATTCGCCGTGCTTCTCGTGGCGTGCAACTTCTTCAGCTTGAAAGAGGCGGCATCGCTAGCTATTATTGGCGGGGCCGACGGCCCGACAGCAATCTTTACGACAATCAAATTGGCTCCCGACTTGTTGGGCCCGATAGCCATTGCGGCCTACTCCTACATGGCACTCGTGCCAGTGATCCTGCCTCTTGTCGTCAAGCTGACTTGCTCGGAGAAAGAGCTGAAAATCAACATGAAAGAGCAAGATAAGCTCTATCCGAACAAGACGGAGATTAAGAACCTGAAGGCTTTGAAGATTATCTTCCCGATCGCCACGACGACTGTTGTGGCCATCATCGTTCCGGCCGCCGTGTCGCTTGTGGGTATGCTGATGTTCGGCAATTTGCTTAAAGAGATTGGCTCGAACACGTCACGTATCTACGATGCGGCTTCGAACACCATAATGAACTCCGCCACTATATTCTTGGGTCTCTGCGTAGGCGCGACTATGACGGTCGAGGCTTTCTTGAACTGGACTACGATTGGTATTGTTGCTGGCGGTTTCCTCGCCTTCGGTTTCTCAATCTTTGGCGGTATCCTGCTCGTGAAGGTTATGAACCTCTTCTCGAAGAAGAAGATTAATCCGCTAATCGGAGCGACAGGCCTGAGCGCGGTCCCGATGGCGTCGCGTGTGGCGAACGACATCGCGTTGAAGTACGATTCTCGTAACCACGTCTTGAATTACTGTATGTCCTCAAACGTCTCCGGAGTGATTGGGTCGGCTGTTGCGGCCGGCATCTTGATCTCGTTCCTTGGATAGGAAGTAACGTAAGTGAATTTACTGTTCCGCAGACCTTGAGAAATAGAGGTCTGCGGAATTTTTTATAGCTACCCCTCAGTCCACTAACATATAGACCTTTCAAAGAATGCCGATTCCCGCACCCGCGATAACGTCGGTCAACCAATGACGATTGTTACACATCCTGAAGAAACCCGTTCCGGCCGCTACGGCATAACCTGGCACGCCAATCCATGGCGAGACATCCCAATACTCCTTGCGCAGCAACTCTGCCCTCATGAAAGACGTGGCCGTATGGCCCGAAGGAAAGGAGTTCTTGGCGCTCCCCCGTCGGGACGCAAGACGTTGGATGTGCCTTTTATAGCGAGGACCGACGCTCCCATGACGACGTAAGATTCGCCTTCAACGCCTTAGGCAACTTGTTGAGCACGAGGGCGTAAGACTCCTCTATCAGGGTCTTAATCAGCACGTCGGGCAGCAAGCCCTCAATCTCGACGTCGCTCCAGTGTGTTTTGTTCATGTGGAAGGCCGGGGTTATGGCGTCGTACCTCTCGCGTAGCTCAATGCCCTTTTCCGGCAAGTGCTTCACGGCAATTTGCCCCCGTTCAAGCCCTATGTGCATGAATATCTTACCCTCTATGCGGAAAACGACCACGTCCGGCCCGTAAGGCATATCCTCCGTCACGCCGGGCAACGAGAGGCAATAGTCTCTCACTTCTTCAATGTTCATATGGCTTTCAATTTCTTTTCAATAAGTGTCATTGTCCTTTTCCAAGCCGACATCAACCCGGGCGAGAGCTCCTCGCCCGAGAGCATCTCCAGCATATTTCTCAACTCGCAAAGCATCTCGGGGTAATGGGCCATTTGCTCGTAGGCCAACTTCATGCACAAGGCCCTTATGGCGTACGGCTGACCTTGGTTTACCATGTTTTCGAGGCAAAAGTCGATGAATTCCGGGCGGATTGTCTCCTTATCGAAAGGTTGCGTCAGCAAAATCTGCAACTCCATTCGCAACTTGGACTCTATGTTCTCCGCCAATGCCTTGTCAATCAGGTCGTCGTGCTTGACCAATAACTGTTTAGCGTCACCCAAGTTGACGTGAGTGAGAACCCATAACGCGTTGACCGCCACACGCTTTTGGGTGTCAGATGTTAGTTCATAAAGAGTTCCCGTCAGATTCGGGTCGCTCACGCACAGATTGCACAACTCGCGCACATACCCCATCTGGATTCGGGAGGCGAGGCTCGTTCTCAGTTCGGTACTTGGCATTGATGAGGCAGAGATTCACGTAAAAATAGCTGAAATTTTTGTACTCTTTAAAATGAGTAGTGAGTTGTGAGAAGAAATTGGCTTCTAAAAGAGTTTATTTTTGCATTTGACTACCCTACCCTAACACACATGAACCGCAGATCCGTACTGATAATCTACACTGGCGGCACCATCGGAATGATACAGAACCATGAGACTGGAGCCTTGGAGAGTTTTAATTTTGAGCACCTTCTGTCCCACGTCCCGGAGATTAAGCAATTCAATCTTCAGATTGACGCCATGGCTTTTGAGCACCCGATGGACTCCTCGGACATGACGCCCGCCGAATGGAAGAAACTCGTCGAGATAATTAGCGAAAATTACGAGAAGTACGACGGCTTCGTCATCTTGCACGGGACCGACACCATGGCCTTCACCTCGTCGGCCCTGAGCTTCATGCTCGAAGGGCTCAACAAGCCGGTTATTCTCACGGGAAGCCAACTACCCATAGGGGCGTTGCGCACCGACGGCAAGTCCAACCTCATCACGGCCATTGAAATAGCGGCTGCAAAAAAAGACGACGGCACGCCCATGGTTTCGGAGGTCTGCGTCCTCTTCCACGACAAGCTCTTCCGAGGAAACAGGGTGACGAAAATCGATTCCGACAATTTCGCCGCGTTCGACAGTCCCAACTACCCTCCCCTCGCCACTCTGGGCACCGAAATCAAATACAACTTGCCAATCATCGGCGAGTACAAGCCCAACGCCGTACTCGTGACTCACGAGGACATGGACACCCATATCATCATTTTCTCACTCTTCCCCGGACTACGTCCCGAAATTGTGGAGAACGTCCTCGCCTCGCCCGACCTGAAAGGAATCCTCTTCCGGACGTTCGGCTCGGGCAATGCGCCTAAGAACGAGCGACTTATCGAGACGCTTAAATCTGCCGTGTCGAGCGGCAAAGTGATTGTCAATATTTCGCAATGCCTCTCGGGCTACGTTCATCAGGAGCGCTACGGGGCGGGAATCCAACTGGTTGACGCCGGCGTCGTGAGCGGACGCGACATTACACTCGAAGCCGCGCTGACAAAACTCATGTTCCTCTTCGGCAGCGGACTGCCCACGGAGAAAGTTCTCCAGCGCATGGACGAGTCTTTAGCCGGGGAAGTCACGGTGTAGAAGAAATGACGCTTGGCTAACCTCCTGCTAAAAAGCCGCCCATTTCGCTTCATAGACGAATATTCACAAGATTTTAACGAACGCAGATAAGAACCGACCGGATTTTTACGTAAATTGCAATCTACAAAATTACGAAACTGACTCTATTCTATGATGCAAGACACTGTACTCGGGTTCTTCGGAAAAGCCCTTGTCCTCATCCTTCTCATCTGCGTTCCCGCGCTCATCATCAATTTCTTAAAGTCAATCAGGCAGGGAAGCAAAGCCAGCAACATCCCCCTTTCGACAACCGAGTGGATCGTGTTGCTCGTCATCTACCTCGTCGGAGGTTTCTTCTACGTTCGTTGGCTCATAGCCTAACACCCTTTCGACCATACGAGACGTTGCTCGTCGCCCTCGTCACCACATTTTCCGTATATTCGCGGACAAGCAATACGACAAGGCAATGAGCAAAAAATACAACGTCGTACTCTCCATCGCGGGTAGCGACCCGAGCGGAGGAGCCGGCATCCAGGCCGACATCAAGACCATCTCCGCTCTCGGATGCTACGCCGCGACGGCAGTCACGTCTGTCGTCAACGAAAACACAACAGGAGTCTACGGCGTACACGACATCCCAGCCGATTTCGTCATCGGGCAAGCCAACTCAGTCCTCGACGACTTAAACGTCGACGCCATAAAAATTGGGATGCTCCACTCTCCCGATTTGGCACACGCCATCGCCGAACTACTCCGCCAAAGAAAGCCACAAAACGTTGTCCTCGACCCCGTGATGGTGGCCACTTCCGGAGGCGACCTCATGCTCCAGGAGACGCTTGACGTCCTCCGCACCGAGCTCATACCCCTCGCGACAATCATCACGCCCAACATCCCCGAGGCGCAGACGCTCCTCGACGGCAGGCAAATTAAGACAGTCGACGACATGAAGTTGGCTGCCGAAGATCTCACTGAACTGGGTCCCTCGGTCCTATTGAAAGGCGGGCATATCGAAGGCGACGTGCTGATCGACATCCTCTGCAACGTCGACACACTCCAGCGCCTTGAGCTCCCTTGCGACAAAATCAAGACCCCAAACACCCACGGCACGGGGTGCACCCTCTCGTCGGCCATCGCCGCCAACCTCGCCAAAGGCAAACCACTCACCCCCGCCGTAATTGCCGCCAAAGAGTACATCAACAACGCTATAGCGGCAGGTGCCGACTACCAGATCGGCCATGGCCACGGCCCCGTCTGCCACTTTTTCTCGACCCTCAAATACGGCTAATGTCCGAGAACCAGCAAAAGCTCCCCTCCAATCAGTTTGAGGAAAACGACCGCATCAACGTCTACGGAGCGCGAGAACACAACCTCAAGAACATCGACATCTCAATCCCCCGCAATTCGCTCGTCGTCTTCACGGGCATGAGCGGCAGCGGCAAGTCGTCATTGGCCTTCGACACCATCTATGCCGAGGGCCAACGACGCTACATCGAGACCTTCTCCTCCTACGCTCGGCAGTTCCTCGGCGGCTCGCAACGACCCGACGTCGACAAGATTACAGGCCTAAGCCCGGTCATCTCCATAGAGCAAAAGACCACCAACAAAAACCCGCGCTCCACAGTCGGGACAATCACCGAAATCTACGATTTCCTCCGCCTCCTCTTCGCCCGCGCGGGCGAGGCCCATTCCTACGAGACGGGCGAGAAAATGGTCAAGTATTCCGAGACTCAGATTTTCAACATGATCGAGTCCTCCTACGATGGCCGCAGAGTCCACCTCCTCGCCCCACTCGTCAAAGGCCGCAAGGGCCATTATAAGGAGCTTTTCGACCGAATCCGCAAACGGGGCTTCATCTACGTCCGCGTCGACGGCGAGATTCGGGAGGTCGTCCCCAACATGAAACTGGACCGCTAC
>JAFPDB010000094.1 GCA_017390085.1 Bacteroidales bacterium
GTCACAGAACGAAAAAGAAGCCTCACAGAAAACGCAGATGACCTCTGTATCTGTTTGCTTACATCTCACAGAAACCTCGAACTCCAAAGTGTAACGTGCCTCCTTGACGCTAAATACACCATGAGGGTTAAACAAAATATCCAACTCAGCATCGCTGGATATGTTGAAATTCAATGATGCCTTAGTGAAACGATATCCGTCAAGTTTAAAAGCCGCCTTTTCCATATTTCTACATTATGCAGCAAAGAAGTACTGCGAATCCGCAGATATTCCGTCAAAACCAGAGTCAACAGACACGTCATATTTACGCTTTTCCGTGTCATTCGCATAACAATACTGCATAGCCACCCCAAACTGTTCCTTTACGAACTTGGCGTAGCCGAGCACATCGGGCCCTATCTCATTGAGATGCTTGATCTCATTCCACTCACGCTCGAGCACTTCTTTGGGAGTGTTCTCGAAATGACTCTTGAGACTTTCAAAAAGATTTCCCATATCCAAATCCTTAACATTTTTAAATCTTCTCTGCGTCTTAGTGGGCAAAGATAATGTTTTAAATTGAAGTCCCACTCACTTATCGAGAGCGGTCGGTATAAGTGTTTGGGAGGCGTTAATGGTCTTGGGTGGGATTCCTACGCGAATAGGGTTAATTGAACGAGACGCTGAAGAGGAACGCGGAGGAGAGGCTTTGGGAATAGGGGAGGTAGGTAAGGCGGAAACCCGTGTTGACAGGATAGGGAAGCAGGAAAAAACGCGTCTCCGCCCAAAGCTCGGCGGAAGCGGAATATCGATTGGACGAGCCAAAGACATACTCTCCATTCCAAAGCCGGTCGTAGGCGTAGTCGGCAATGAGACGCAAGTTGACGCGCTTGAAATAAGCCACGGGCCCGACCTCCCAATCGGGATTGAGCAACGGGAGATGGTAGGCGAGACGGAAAAGGAGCGACGTCTGTGCGTCGCGGCGTTTCAGCCCATAGGGCGAGGGCTGACGGTTGGAAACGGCGAGGCGGTAGGAATAGCCGCCTTGGGCTGACGTCACGAGACTGCCGTGGCGGACGTGCTGGGCGTAGACCGAGAGCGACGACTGGTGGTGGAGCCCGAAGCCCGGCGCATAGGCACGGGCACTGGCAAAAAACTGGCCGCCATAGTCGGCGTCCCATGGGGCTGCATCGTAGAGAGCCGAGAGCGACAGCCCACCGCGCGGGCCGACATCGCGCTCAGCCGTCCGGCGAAGCAGATGGGCGGAAAGCCCGAAAGTGGCGCAGAGGAACTTGCTGTCGGCGGTACGGTCGTCGTAGGCAATGGAGGCGCCGCCGTTGGTGGGGGACTTGAATATGTGGCACTCAAAACCAGTGGTATGCTTGCGACGGAACTTGGCGTAGGGGGTAACACCTCGGCTCCATAGGCCGCTGTTGCGGGTCAATGGGAGCAAGATCCCGAAAGTGACATCGGAATGGCGGACACGGTCGTCGACAGTCACTGTGGCGATATATTCCCCCACCCCATCGGGCTTGCCCACCTCCTTTACCTTGTACGTGTTGACGAAATCGTAGTCGGTATGCCCCCAATGGCCAGAGAAGGTAAGTTGCGGGAAGAGGAAATCCCATGTTGCCGAGGCGAAGACGCGCTCGTCGTCATTATCGCCCCAGAAATTCACTCCGGCTTGGAAAGAGACCGTGCCATGGGTATTCTGGCTTGCGACACTAAGCCCTGGCGATATGGCCTGCTCTTGCGCGTCGACCACGACAGGGCCCCAGCTATGCACGTTTGGCAAGAGATGAACGCGGGGAGCGCGCAGGCGGCTGAAACCCGCGTCTGTGAGGGAATCGGCCGGTGTGAGAATAGCCTTCCGCCGGAGAGCCGCACAAAACCGCTCCTCCATTCTTGTGACGACAATGGGTTGATATCCAGCGGGACCGTAGGTGCTGACTACAAGCGAATCGGCACTTAGTGGCAAGGGCGAGCGGAGCCCATGCCGGCTTTGGGCGACGAGCGTAAGCGTATCGCGCGACAGGCGGTAAATGTCGGCATAGCCTGCGGAATCCATGGAAAAAAAGACATCGGGGCCAAGGACTGAAATGTCGCGCAAATCGTGGAAGTCTGACGGAAGAAGCCACCAAGCCGCGCCATCGGTCATGATGGAGGCGACTCCCTTGCCCTCGGGAGACACGACAATGGCGACAAGTGCGGAGTCGGCAGCCCAACGTACCTCGGGCACGTGCCACCCCGCGGGAAAACGCCTGACGACTCGACGCGAACGGCCGTCGAGTAGCACCACGGCGTGGGAGGCATCGGGTAAGGAGAGGACGGCAGCGAGCCTCCGGTCATCGGGCGAGAATGTGGGGCTGTGATAGTCGTGGCCTCGGGTGAACCGCCAAGAACGTCCTGTACGGAGGTCGGCCATCATGACGCAATTCTCGGAGGCGTTGGCCCAACGGCAATGCTGTCGGCGCTCGCTCCAAACGATGGTGTCGGCATGAACATCGAAAGCCTCACCGTTACGGGCGGAGGGCGTTATTCGCCTGATTTCATGTCCTTTAGCATCGCGGACGGAGAAATAGGCGACGTAGGATGGCGACGAGACGTAAGCCACGTGCCCGCCACTCCAAGGTCGGGTGGAGAGAACCTCCTCATAGTCGGAGCGAGGCTTCCAGAGCGGCTCTGATGGAGTGTCGTGGCGCCAGGCCATCTCTTTCTGCCAACGAAGGGAATCCACCCCCATGGCCCAACGATAGGCCGCCATGGGCCTCATGGCCGTCTGCTTGCGCAGCGAGCGTTGGAAAGGTACGAAAGTGAAAGGCTTACGGCCAGCCGCCTCGATGGCGTTGCCGAAAACCGCATTGCCGAAAGAGTCGGAAACGGCATCGACAAGATGATAGCCCATGTGGTAGAAGTTGGGGACGCGCCGTGCGTAAGAGCCAAAATAAGCCTGTGAGAAAGAGGGCGTTAGACCCGACGTGGCGAGAGCCCTCGTCTGCTGTAGGAAAAGCGCGTTGCGCCCACGTCCGCCAGGCGTGTAGCGGGTCTCGGCCCAAACGGCATCGCCCTCAAGAGCCCAACGCGGGACGAAGAGCCCCGTGACCAGCCCCACCGACTGTTGCCCAAAGATAACGTATAAGGTCCGAGAGAATCCCGTGATGGAGGTCTGCGTCTGCAAGACGTGGCGATACTCGTGTGTCAGGAGATGGCTCGCCCAAGGCACGCAATCGTCGGCACCTCTGTTGAAGGCATAGGCTTCGAGACGTTTTGGAGCCCAGCTGACGAGACCATTGGAATAGGCGTGGCGGGAGTGGACGACAACGTCGACGGGACGCAAACGAAGCGAGGCTGGGAAATCGGCTCGGAGCCGTGTGGCAACTTGTGAAAGGCTATGGTCGGCAAAGAGAGCCCACGAGCGGGCGGCGGAATCGGAGTCGATTCTCCACATGGGCCGCTCGAGCCTCTCCCAACGTACGGAAAGCGGGTCCGGGCCCGTGGAATAGAATTGCGATGACGCCACCTCGGGAATAATTGCCCACAGGAATAGCAGGAAGAGGCGGCGCATAGGTTGGCGGTCAGTCCTTCTGAGCCTCCGCGGGGCGGAAAATGAGATTCCAGTACAGGAGGCACCAGACAGCGTTCCACAGTATGTATGAGATGGATTCGGCGACCCCGGCCACCATGACGAGAAGCCCAATACAGCCGATTTGCGCAGCGACGTAGAGATGAAACCCTATACGTTTGCCAAGGAGCACGAACGTCAGCGCGACGACCTCAAGAACGTTGAAGAGGGAGTAATAGCCGCCAAGCTCTGCAAGAAGGAACATAGTGTCGACAAACTCTCCATCTTGTGGCACGCCTTGCATCTCCAACACGTCGTTCAACTCGGAGCGACTAATACTCCTCACGGCTGTGAGGCAAAGCCCGTAGATTATTGCGACTACGGAAGCTACGATGCTGGCAATGGACGTAATGTTGAGAATCGTTGACTTTGAACTGGAAGACATAGCTTATGTTTTGGGGTAAAGGTAACAAAAAAAGCCTTCGGAAGTCGTTTGAACGGCTTCCGAAGGGCGTTTAAAAAGCTATGCGGTAATACTAATCAAGCCTAAGGTTGACGACGTCCCAGTCGATGAGAGTCCAGAGGGCGCGCAGGTATTCGGCGCGCGAATTGCGGTGGTCGATGTAGTAGGCGTGTTCCCAGACATCGGCCGTGAGGAGTGGGGTCAAGCCACGCGATATGGGGTTTGAGGCGTTGGGTTCCTGCGTGATGGCAAGGGTTCCACATCCCGATACGGAGAGCCATGCCCATCCGGACCCGAAGAGCGTGAGGGCTGCTTTGTCGAATTGGGCCTGAAAGTCTTGGAATCCGCCAAACTGCTCGTCAATGAGCTGCGCTATGCGGCCTGTGGGTGGGTTGTCGGGGCGTGGCGAGCGCAATTGGGAGAAGAAGAGATTGTGGTTGAGGACCTGCCCGGCATTGTTGAGAAGCGCCCCCGAGGATTGCATGACGACATCTTCGAGAGCCATACCCTCCATGGGAGTTGAGGCGATGGCGGCGTTGAGATTGTCGACGTAGGTCTTGAGGTGTTTGCCGTGATGGAAAGTGAGGGTCTCGGCACTCATGGCAGGAGCCAGTGCGTCGATGGCATAGGGGAGCTCCGCTAAGGCAAAGCGTCCACCAAGGGGCATAGTTTTCTTCATGTGCAGATGTGTTAATTGATTGAAGGATGTGTGAACGCCAAGATAGCGGAATATTTTGTTTGAGATGTGGGGTGTTGTGATTTTTAACGTATTTTTTTTTGAGAGTATAAGGAGGGAGCGAGTGACAAGCTGGAACACGTTGTCGACGATGGAGACGGCGGGCGGTCAGGACTTGCGAAAGATGATGAACTTTTTTTGGTCGGGGTCGAAATAGCCATAGCTCCAGACATTTTGCAGAGAGTTCCATATTTTGGCTCTTATCGTGTAAGTCTTGAAGTGACTCAGCACACCTCCAAAAGAAGAGAGAGAGTCTCTCAACATCAGCGGCAGCTCGTCGTCGTCGGGGTTTTGAGCCGCATAGAGGTCGAGGTTGGCGACCTTGCGTTGAATCCGGCGCAAGGTCTCGTTGCGGACATAGCATCGCCACGGCTTGACGTAAGCGCCGAGGAAAGAGAGACCCCGATGGACTTCGGAGATGCGTGTTTTGCCCTCGTGGAGGGAGAGTCCTAGTTCATTGCTCAAAAACTGTCGGACCTGCGGGATAAGGTCCCGAAGCCACACAATGTCGGCAGCGACGACGAAGAAATCGTCGACATAACGGCCATAGTGTCGGCAGAGGAGCTGCCGTTTCATGAATTGGTCGAGGACGTTGAGGTAGATGTTACTGAAGAGCTGGCTTGTGAGGTTGCCGATGGGCAAGCCGCAGCCGTCGGCGCTGTGGAAAAGACTTTTATCGTGTGGGAGAGAATGCCATTGGTCAGGTTGCCCTACGATTATGCAATCTTTGACGGGGTCGAGCAAGACGAGTTCTTTCGTGAGATAGCGGACGAAATCCATATCGATATGCGCGCGGCAATGGCACTTGTCGAGAGAGGCGAGGCAGATGTTTAAGAGGAGACGGCGGTCGATGTTCATGAAGTAGCCTCGAATGTCCATTTGCAAGACGTAGGCCTTCTCGGAGTAGTTGAGCGAAGCCTTCCTGATATGCCCTTGGAGCCGTTGAATGCCGAAATGCGTGCCACGCCCCTTGATGCAACTGTAAGAGTCGGCGATAAAAGTTCGTTCGAATATTTGGTGTGTATAGTTGAAATAGAGGTGATGGACAATTCGGTCACGGAAATCGGCGGCAAAGACTTCTCTTTTCTTGGGGTCCTCGATTATGAAACAGGTCGAAGGGCGGGGCTTATATTGGCGTCGGAATAGCTCGTCGGCAAGGTTGGCGAGATTTTCCTGAAGATTGGCCTCGAAAAGGAGCTGATATTGGCGGAACCTCTTGTGTTGCCGCGCCTGAAGATATGCGGCGTGGAGGTCGACAAGAAGGATCTCGCGAGAGAGTGAAAAAGAGTGCGCCATGGATTGAATAGTAAGACGAAAGACAGAGCAAGATCTGCGGCAGGCAGGACGACAGGGCGCACAGCAAACCCGTTGTTGCGGTTGTTGGCGTTGTTGTCCCAAACGTTGTCCGAGTTGAAGTTGAGGTTGTACGCGTTGTTGGAGTTGTTCGGATTGAGCGAGCGCGACCAGTAGTTGCCGTTGTTGCCCGCATTGTTGAGCTCCGAGCCCCAGCGGTAGCCCGCGGCGGGGAGGAAAAGACGCAATAGCTACGGAGCCCCATCTGATACACATGCGAGGAGAAACGCAAGGATGCGAGTCTCGACGCATTAACGAGTTTTCGTGTCTCAAGGCGAGTCGCACGCAGGGTCTCCTATGAATTTACCATGTCATTTCGAATTCTGCGGCATCCATGACGCATTCTTTTTTGGGGGCATCACGGCTGTTTCATTTAGAAAAACATCGTTGTGTCAGAAATCGGCGAAGATGCCTCTTCTCACGAGGTAGGCAGGCCCATGGCATATGCTGAGGAAAGTGATGACTGTCGGGAGACCGTCTCTCCATGCACCGTTATCTTCTTACACATCAATATATTAGACAAGCTTATGCGCCACTTGGAAGTTTAAATGAATGAGCCTCGTGGGGGCTTATATTATGGCGGACAGTTGCTGTTTTATGTCGGCGAGGAAGAGCATAGAGTCCATAGGGCTTTTGCTTTCGATGGGATAGGCGAGGACTCTTTGCATGATTTGAGTGAGGCTTTGTGGACGGGAGAAATGCGACGTGGACGGATTGGCCTCGGTTGTCATCAGCTTCTGCCTTTGGGATTCGGCAACGGGGACGGATTGTTTCCACTGAGCGAACTCTTGCGCCAAGGCGGCTAAATCGGCATCGTCGGCGATGAGGCTTGAGGGGAAGCTGACTTGCAGGGAGCTGTCGGAAAGAGGTTTGGCTGTGAACCCATCGGGCATGAACTTGCCTGCGCTCGTAAGCGGGAAGCCGATGA